>CAYODC010000210.1:0-4289 GCA_964402575.1 uncultured Verrucomicrobiota bacterium | reverse complement strand
CATCCGAAGAACGACGAGCTGATCCAGAACCTGTTCCAGGACCGGAAGGTGCCGGCGGGGTACGAGATCGTGTCGCTGCCGGGCCGGGCGCAGGACTACTGGGTGCGCAAGGGGGCGCCGCCGACGGAGGCGGAGCGGGCGATGCTGCGCCGGTTCGAGGAGAAGAGCGGATACGACCTGCTGCTGGAGCGGGAAGTGTTCGAGACTAAGGAATATTTCCGGCCGTATTACGTGAACCGGAAGGCGGAGCTGACGGGCGACAGCCTGAAGACGGCGGGGGTGGACTACCAGCAGTTCGGGCAGAAGGTGGTGCAGTTGTCGTTTGACGCCAAGGGGCGGCGGATTTTCGCGAAGGTGACGGCCGACCACGCGCCGGGCGGGGCGAAGAACCCGAATCCGAACGACCGGCACTATCTGGGCATCGTACTGGACGGGACGCTGTATTCGGCGCCGTTCATCCGGACGTCGATTCCGGGCGGCGAGGCGATCATCGAGGGCAACTTCACGCTGGAGGATGCGCGGGACCTGGCGCTGGTGCTGCGGGCGGGGGCGCTGCCGGCACCGCTGCGAGTGCTGGAGGAGCGTTCGGTGGATCCGACGCTGGGGGTGGATTCGATTGAGAGCGGCTGGCGGGCGGCCTGGATCGGGTTTGCGGCGGTGGCGGTGTTCATGGTGATCTATTACCACTTCGCGGGGCTGGTGGCGGTGCTGGCGCTGCTGCTGAACCTGGTGCTGCTGCCGCTGGGCATGATCGTCACGGCGGGCTTCTTTGGGCTGATCGGCGGGGCGGGGATGGGCGGGAGCGGGGTGAGCCTGCCGGTGCTGACGTTGCCGGGCATTGCGGGCATCGTGCTGACGGTGGGGATGGCGGTGGACGCCAACGTGCTGATTTTCGAGCGTATCCGCGAGGAAATGCGGCAGGGCAAGCGTTTTGGGGCTTCGCTGGTGGCGGGCTACGAGAAGGCGTTTTCGACGATTTTCGATTCGAATCTGACGACGCTGCTGACGGCGGTGATCCTGTTCTGGCAGGGATCGGGGCCGGTGAAGGGCTTTGCGATCACGCTGACGGCCGGCATCCTTGCGAGCATGTACACGGCCGTGGTGGGCACGCGGATGGTGTTCGAGTTCCTGGAGCACCGGGGGCTGCTGCACAACCTGAAGATGACGCAGTGGGTCAAGGAGACGAAGGTCGACTTCATGCGGCTGCGGTGGGTGGCGGCGGTGCTGTCGGTGGCGGTGCTGGCGGCGGGGCTGGTGGTGGGCGTCCGGCGCGGGGCGCAGAACTTCGGCGTGGACTTCACGGGCGGCCAGCAGCTCTCGCTGGATTTCGCCCAGAAGGCGGATGTGGACACGCTGCGCGCGGCGTTCACGGGCGCGGGGATCCGGGATGCGGGGATCCAGTACCAGCGCAGCGGGGCGGGCGAGGAGCAGAGCGAGGTGCTGGCGGTGAAGGTGGCCACGCCGGAGGAGGGGGCGGCGGTCCAGCAGGTGCTGGGCGAGCAGTTCGGGGCGAACGGGTTCAAGCTGATCCAGGAGGACACGGTGGGCCCGCAGGTGGGCAAGGAGCTGCAGCGCAGCGGGCTGATGGCACTGGGCCTGTCGATGGTGGGGATGATCATCTACATCACGATCCGGTTCGAGTTTTCGTTCGCGATCGGCGCGGTGGTCGGGTTGATCCACAACGTGCTGATCACGCTGGCGGTGTTCTTCCTGTTCGGGCGGCAGTTGTCGATGACGAGCATCGCGGCGCTGCTGACGGTGGTGGGCTATTCGGTGAACGACACGATCGTGGTGTTCGACCGCATCCGGGAGACGCGCAAGCTGCGCGCCGGGCGGCTGGACGCGGCGGTGGTGAACGAATCGGTGAACGCGACGCTGTCGCGGACGCTGCTGACGTCGTTGACGACGCTGCTGAGCGTGGCGACGCTGATGATCTTCGGCGGCGGGGCGATCTTCGACTTCGCGCTGGCGATTTTCGTGGGCGTGGTGTCGGGGACGTACGCGTCGGTGTTCATTGCGTCGCCGATCATGCTGGCGGTGCGTCCGAAGGTGGCCGCGGCCCCGGCCGGGAAGTAAGGGGGCGACGTTGACCCGCTCCGAAAAGCGCTGGACGACCGCGGAAGCCGCCCCCCCGGTGGTGGACGGCATCGTGGAGGCGTACGGCTTTTCGAAGGCGATGGCCCGGGCGCTGGTGGCGCGGGGGCTGACGGACCGGGCGGAGATCGACCGTTTTCTGCAGCCGCGGCTGGCGGACCTGACGGATCCGTTTGTGCTGCCGGGGATGGAGAAGGCGGTGGAGATGATCCTTGCGCACATCGAGCAAGGCAGCTCCATCCTGGTGTACGGCGACTACGACGTGGACGGGGTGACGGCGACAGCGCTGATGATCCAGGTGCTGAGCGGGCTGGGGGCGGTGGCGGTGCCGTTCCTGCCGCACCGGATCGAGGACGGGTACGGGCTGGGGGTGGAGACGCTGCACCGCTGCGTGGAGACATACCATCCGAACCTGATCGTGACGGTGGACTGCGGGACGAGTTCGGTGGAGGCGGTGCGCGAGGCGGCGCGGCTGGGGATCGACGTGATCGTGACGGACCACCACGAGCCGGCGGCGGAAGGCGTGGCGGAGGCGGGGGCGATCGTGAACCCGAAGCTGGGGGGGTGTCCGGAGGACATCCGGATGCTGGCGGGGGTGGGGGTGGCGTTCAAGGTGTGCCATGGGCTGGTGAAGGCGGCGCGGCAGCGGAAGATTCCGGCCGCGGAGAACCTGGATTTGAAGCCCTTCATGGAGTTGGTGGCGGTGGGGACGGTGGCCGACATCGTGCCGCTGCTGAAGGAGAACCGGATTTTGGTGTACCACGGGCTGATGCTGCTGAACAAGACGCAGTCGGTGGGGTTGCGGACGCTGATCGAGGCGGCGGGGATCACGGGGCCAGTGGACACGTACCACATCGGGTTCATGATCGGTCCGCGGATCAATGCGGCGGGGCGGCTGGGGAACGCGGAGGCGGCGCTGGAGCTGGTGCTGACGGAGCAGGAGCCGCGGGCGCGGATCCTGGCGCAGCAGCTGGATGATTCGAGCCGCAAGCGGCAGGAGATCGAGGACCGGATCGTGGGGGAGGCCTGCGAGGATCTGGACGGGCGATTTGACGCGGAGAAGGATTTCGGGCTGGTGGTGGCGCATCCGAACTGGCATGCGGGGGTGATCGGGATCGTGGCGTCGCGGATTGCGAGCCGCTACAACCGGCCGGTGGTGGTGATCGGGATGGATCCGGACGGGGTGGGGCGGGGGTCGTGCCGGAGCATTCCGGGGTTCGACTTGCTGAGCCATTTGCAGCAGTGTTCGCCGATGCTGCGCCGCTACGGGGGGCACGCGATGGCAGCGGGGCTGGAGGTGGACCAGGCGCGGATTGCGGAATTTTCGGAGCGGTTCAACGAGGTGTGCGCGGCGACGCTGCGGCAGGGCGACCAGCGGCGGCAGTTGCTGGTGGATGCGTGGATCGATCCGGGCGACATCAACGACCACTTGTACCACGACCAGAACCGGCTGCGGCCGTTCGGGCATTCGAATCCGCTGCCGGTGTGGGCGGTGCGCAACGTGACGCCGGCGTTTCCGGCGCGGGTGATCGGGGGCAAGCACCTGAAGATTTTGTTTCCGATGGGCGGGAAGCAGCGGGAGGCCATCGGGTTCGGCATGGGGGACCGCGAAGTGCCGCCGGGGCCGCTGGACATCGCGTTCAACCTGATCCTGAACCGCTACAACGGGCAGGAATATCTCCAACTGCACCTGCAGGATTTCCGGCCGGCGCAGGCGGACGATTGAAGACCTAGGCGTTGCCGGGGGGGATGAGGAGGACGGGGCGGGCGGCGTGGCGGAGGACGCCGCGGCTGGTGCTGCCGACGAGCAGCTCATGGAACTGGCCGCGGGCATGGGAGCCCATGAGGATGGCGTTGACGCCGAGCTTGTCGGCTTCCTTGAGGATGGTTTCGGCGAGGAGGCCCTGCACGAGCAGGGGGGTCGCCTCGATGCCGTCCTGGCGCAGGTTCTGGGCGAGTTCCTCGAGCAGGGCGCGCTGGATGCGCAACTGGCGGGCGAGGGCGTCGCGGAGGGTGTCGGGGTCGGTAGGGAAGCCAATGGAGTCGGGATCGGGGGCGACCACATGCAGCAGCCAGAGGCGGGCGCCGAGGCGGGCCCAGTCGCGGGCTTCCTTCACAACGGCCGGAGTGGTGTCGGCAAGGTCGAGGGCGGCCAGGATTTTCATGGTGCGGGCTCCTTTGCGGGGGTTTTCCTG
>CAYODC010000209.1:0-4297 GCA_964402575.1 uncultured Verrucomicrobiota bacterium | reverse complement strand
GGCCGAGAAACCCGTGGCGGCCCGGATCGAGGGGAATCAGTTGGTCGCGGGCGACCGGCGGATTCCGTTGGACGCGGCCGGGCGGATGATCCTGAGGTTCCGGGGAAAATCGGGCACGCACCAGACGTTCAACGCCGCGGAGGTGATTCAATCCGAGCTGCGGCTGCTGGAGGGGGGGGAGCCGCCGATCAAGGACGGGAGCGTGTTCCGGGAGCAGTACGTGGTGTTTGGGTTCAGTGCGCCGGGGCTGAAGGATCTGCGGCCGTCGCCGATGGGGGGGGACTATCCGGGGCCGGAGATCTACGCGACGATGCTGGACAACCTGCTGGAGGGGGATTTTCTGCGGGACGCGCCGGTGGCGGTCGTTTGGCTGTGGGTGCTGGGGCTGGCGCTGGCGGCAGGGGTGGTGGCGGCGTCGGCGCGCAATGGCTGGCAGAGCGCGGGGGCGGCGGTGGTGCTGATTCCGCTGCCGACGCTGGCGGGGCTGGCCGCGTGGCAGGCGGGGGTGGTGCTGCCGGTGGCGGGGGCGTCGGCGGGCGCGGTGATCGCGCTGCTGGGGGGGGCGGTGGTGAACTTCGTGCTGGAGGGCCGCCAGAAGATGTTCATCAAGGGCGCGTTCAAGCACTACCTGAGCGCAGAGGTGATCGAGCAGATCATGCGGGATCCCGGCAGCCTCAAGCTGGGGGGCGAGCGGCGCGAGCTGACGATTTTCTTTTCGGACCTTCAGGGATTTTCGACGATTTCGGAGAAGCTGGGGCCGGAGGACCTGACGAAGCTGCTGAACGACTACCTGTCGGACATGACGGACATCATCCTGGAAGAGGGCGGCACGCTGGACAAGTACGAGGGGGACGCGATCATCGCGTTCTGGAACGCGCCGCTGCACCAGCCGGACCACGCGGTGCGCGCGGTGCGAGCGTCGGTGCGCTGCCAGAAGAAACTGGCGGAGCGGCGGGCGGAGTTCGAGCAGCGGACGGGGGCGGTGCTGAAGATGCGCATCGGCTTGAACACGGGAGCGGTGGTGGTGGGCAACATGGGGTCGAGCGCCCGGTTCGACTACACGGTGCTGGGGGACGCAGCGAACCTGGCCTCGCGGCTGGAAGGCGCGAACAAGGCGCTGGGGACCTACCTGATGATCGCGGAGTCGACGTGGTCGCAGACGAACGGGGCGTTTCCGGGGCGGGAGCTGGGGCAGTTGCGGGTGGTGGGGCGCAAGACGCCGGTGCGGGTGTACGAGGCGACGGGCCTGGAAGGCGAGGCGGCGGACGCGGCAGGGACGGCGTTCGAGGCCGCGCTGGCGCAGGCGAAGGCGGGGCGCTGGGGCGACGCGGCGGAGGCATTTGCGGCGCTGGGGGACGACGCGGCGGCCAAGACCTACGCGAAAAAGTGCCGCGAACTGGCGGCGGCGGGACCCGGCGCGGCATGGGACGGTATCTGGAACCTGACGGAGAAATGAGGGTGGCGGCATGAAGGTGATGCTGGGAGGGGCGAGGGGCAGTATGCCGGTGTCGGGAGCGGACCAGGTCCGCCATGGCGGCGATACGTTTTCGCTGTTGGCCGAGGGCGCCGACGGCGCGCAGGTGTTGGTGGATGCCGGCAGCGGGGTGCGGCATTTCAAGAGACATCTGAAGCCGGGCGCGACGCTGTTTTTCACGCACACGCATCTGGACCATCTGGTTGGGCTGCCGTGGCTGCAGGGCGCGTGGCCGGCGCGGATGATCCTGCCGCGGGGGGACCTGGAGGCGGTGCTGGCGCGGGTGTTTTCGCCGCCGGTGTGGCCGGTGAAGCTGCCGCCGGCGGATGTTGCGATTCCGGCGGCGCCGGTGGCGGCCGGGGGGCTGCGGGTGTCGTGGCTGCCGGTGGCGCATCCGGACGGCTGCGTGGCCTACCGGATCGACGAGCCGGCGACGGGCGCGGGGGTGGTGGTGGCCACCGACATCGAGTGGCCGGCGATGACGCCGCGCGCCCAGGATGCCTTTGCCGCGTTTGCGCGCGGGGCGGGGCTGCTGGTATTTGACGCGCAGTTCCGGCCGGAGGAATACGCCGGGCATCGCGGATGGGGGCACAGCGCGTGGACGGATGCCGTGGAGGCCGCGCAGCAGTGCGCGGCTGGCCGGCTGTGGCTGATCCATCACGCCCCGGAGCGGACGGATGTGGAGCTGGAGGCCATGGCGGCGGAAGCGCTGGCGATGTGCAAGGGTGCGGAGTTTCCGCGGGAGGCGGGGTGGGTGGAGGTTCGGAATGGATAGGGAACTGATGTATCGCTTCATGGAGGTGGCCGGGCTGGTACTGGCGGTGCTGGCCGCGGCGGGGCTGGCGACGGGGCCGCGGCGCTGGCTGGGGAAGAAGGCGAAGGTCGCGGAGCGCGCCTTGGCGCGCTGGGCCTGGGAGCTGGCGGCCGGCCTCGTCCTGCCCCTGGTGGCCTTGGGGATTGGCGAAGGGTTGCTCTATTTGCCGGAAGCCGTGGATCTGGCCTGGAAGGGGTGCATTCCGGACAGTCATCTTTCGGCCTGGGCGATGTTCTGGCTGATCGTGGCGGGGTTGAACGTGCTGGAGACGACGTCGCTGCAGATCGCGGCGGCGGCGGGGCGGATCCAGGTGCCGGCGCTGCTGAGGGGGATGCTGCGCGTGGTGGCGATGGCCCTGGCGGCGTTTTTCGTGCTGCGCTTCGAGATGGGGTGGAACATCACGCCGCTGCTGGCATCCACGGCGCTGGTGACCGCCGTGATGGGCTTTGCGCTGCAGGGGGTGCTGGGCAACCTGCTGGCGGGGATGTCGCTGAACCTGACCGGGGCGCTGGCGCACCGCGACTGGGTGGCGATCGACGATTTGGAGGGGCGGGTGGAGGAGATGAACTGGCGGGAGACGTGGATCGTCACCCGCGAGCACATCCCGGTGCGCATTCCCAACAGCCAGGTCGCGGACGCCCGCCTGCGCAGCCTGTCGCGGCCGGAAGGGCCGCGGCGCTGTTCGCTGTTCGTGGACGCCAGCTACAACGATCCGCCGGATGCGGTGCTGCAGGCTCTGCTGGCGGCGGCGGCGGCCGTTCCGGAGGTGCGGAAGAATCCGACGCCCAGCGCCTATGTCCTGGACTACAAGAATTACGGGGTGGGCTACGAGCTGCGCGTCTGGCTGGATGATTATCCCTTCCGCGACCCCATCCTGGGCGAAGTGCGCCGCCATGTTTGGTACCAGTTCCGGCGGGCGGGGATCGACATTCCGTATCCGGTGACGGACCAGGTGATCAACGACTTCATGGCTCGGGCGGCGGGGCCGGCGGGGCCGGCGGAGGACCCGGCGGCGGCGCGGCGGGCGGCGGGATTGATGCAAAGCGATTTCGCGCGCAAGGTCCTGCAGGATGCCGAGGGCCGGCGGCTGGTGGACGAGGCCGAGTTGTCCGAGTGGGCGGGGCGGTTGACGAGCCTGCTTTACGGGCGCGGGGAGATCCTGTTTCGCCAGGGCGAGGCGGGCGATTGTTGCTACGTGGTGCTGAGCGGACGGCTGGCCGGACGCATCCAGCACCGGGACGCGGCGAAGGAGACCACTTTTGAAGTGGGGCCGGGGGCGGTGGTGGGGGAGATGAGCCTGATGACAGGCCTGCCGCGGATGGCGGAGGTGACGGTGCGGGAGTCGGCGGAGTTGCTGCGGATTCCGGCGGCGGAGTTCGCGGCGCTGCTGGGCAAGCATGCGGGACTGGTGGAACAGATGAGCCGGTTGGTGGCCGAGCGGGTGCAGCAGAACCGGAAGCAGTTCGAGGATTTGCTGGCGGCCGACGCCGCCAGCCGGGTGGCGCAGGACCTTTCCTGCGAGGGAATCCTGAGCCGGTTTTGGCGCCTTCTGGGCGGGGGGTGATGGAGGAAAAGTGGCCGAGCTTGTTGGACCGTCAATGAACGGGTTTGCGCCTGTGAAGTACGGGACTTGATCATCACCGCCGAAACGGCGCCGGCAACGGAAGAAATGCAGGGGACCGGGTCAGCCGCATCGCATCCGGTCCCGCAGGCGGTCCCCATGACAAACAACCCTTCAAGCGTTGGACAGGCATGATCCCATGATTATTGATCAAGTCAACATGCGGGTATCGGGGAGGGGGGGGAGCCAGCGGTCGAGGTAGGCCTGGATGTCGAACTTGCGGCGGAGGCCGTTGGCGTTCATGTAGCGGATGGTGCCGAAGACGGGGCGGCGGGTCCAGGGGCGGTCGTGGCGGCCGAAGCACCAGGCGACGCCGGTGAAGCCGTTGGGGTCGCGTCCGTCGAGCTCGTACTTGTTGTTGAGGGTGAGGGCGGTTTCGAAGGCTTCT
>CAYODC010000208.1:0-4302 GCA_964402575.1 uncultured Verrucomicrobiota bacterium | reverse complement strand
CTCCTCCCGCAATCCCGGAAACACAATGCGCAACCCCGGAAAAGACTTCTCCCCCCGTTTGGAGGCAGATTCCCCCGCATGCAACGCGCTCCGCATGGTGCGGCGCGCAGCACCCGAAAGGACAACTCCCATGACCCCCAACTGGATGACCCTCGGCGCGGCCCTCCTCGCCAGTTCGATCCCCTCCCTCGACTCCAACGCCCAGACTCCGGAAGGCCTCCTCGCGCCCGTGGCCCTCGAGGAACGCCCCGCCCAGCGCGTGGCCTACGTCGAGCAAATCGGCCACTTCCAGGGCAACGGCGAAATCTACGACGTCCTCCTCCAGAAACTCCTCGACTGGGCCATCCCGGCCAACGCCTGGAATTTCCCCGCCAAAACCCTCATCGTCTGCATCTATCCCGATGATCCCCAATCCACCCCGCCCGAACAACAACGCCTCTGGCTCGGCATCACGATCTCCAATGACGCCACCCCCCCCGAGCGCATCCGCACCCTGACCCTGCCCGCCGGCCCCCACGCCATCGGACGCTTCGCCGTCACCGCCGACCAGTTCGGCCCCGCCTGGGGCTACATGTACGGCGAGTGGATGGCCCAAAGCGGACACGTCCCCGCCGGCCTCGCCTTCGAACTGCAGAAAAACGACTCCTCCGAAGACCCCGGACAAAAGCATCTCGTCGACATCTGCATCCCCGTGCAAAAACTCCCCGCCCCCTGAACCCCGGCTGGCGTCCCACGGCCCCGCGCCGTGGGACGCCAAGTTCCTACGGTTCCCGACACAACTGTTCCCCCCACTTGCCCTGCTGGCAGAATCCCGCTACCAGCCGGATTGCGGATCCCGGCCGAACCCAGACACTCTCCGTTCGCGGCGGCGGCGCCCTGTTACACCCCGACAACCGCGATATCCTGGCGCAGACTTGCGCCGAAAGCCGCAGGCCGCTCAATCGTCGGTCGTCTTGTCCAGCACCGCCGGATCCCAGGCGTAGCCCGAGAACCCCACGCGGAAAAACAGCGAATAGAGCACCGGGCACAGCAGCAGTGACAGCAGGGTGGAAAAGCCCAGCCCGAACATGATCGTGTTGGCCATCGGCCGCCACATCTCGCCGCCCTGCAGCGACAGCGGCAGCAGCCCGATCACCGTCGTCGTGGCCGTCGCCATGATCGGCCGCAGCCGCCGCTGCGCCCCTACCACCAGCGCATCGCCCACCGCCTGCCCCTTGCCCTTCTCGAGCTCCACCCGGTCGATCATCATGATCGCATTGTTCACGATGATCCCCATCAGGCTGATCATCCCCAGGAACGCCATGAATCCGAACGGGGCGTTCGTCAGCAGCAGCCCCGGCACGATCCCGATCATCATCGGCGGAATCGTCAACACGATGATCCCCGGCCGCCGCAGCGAATTGAACTGGCCGATCAGGATCAGCGCCAGCAGGCCCAACGCCAGCGGCACGCCCGCCATGATCGAGTTCTGCGCGTCGGCGCTCTCCGCGTCCTCGCCGCCGAACTCGATCTCGTAACCCGCCGGCCAGTCCGGCTCCCGCTCCAGCTGGCGCACCCGGGGAATGATGTCGGCCAGCACTTCCGAGGCAAAACGCCCGCCGCCCACGTCGCTCTGCACCGTCATCGCCCGCACCCGGTCCCGCCGCCGGATGTTGCTCGGCTGCCATTCCAGCTCCGTCGACGCGAGCTGCAGCAGCGGAATATTCTCCCCGCTGCTGTACGAATAGACCGTCATGCTTTCCACCTTGCCCAGGTCTTCCCGGTAGGCCTTGTCGGACCGGATCACCACCGGAATCAGGTCCTTGCCTTCGCGATACTCCGTCGCCGTCATCCCCGAAATCTGCGTCTGCAGCGACGTCGCCACGTCCTCGCTCGTGAACCCCGCCTGCTTGGCCTTCTCCTGGTTCACGTCGACCCGCAGCTTCTTCGTCCATTCGCCCCAGTCGTCGCGCAGGTTCGCCACCCCGGGCACCTCCGCGATGGCGGCCCGGATCCGGTCGCGCAGAGCGTAGATCGTGTCCACCTCCTTCCCCGAAATGTAGATCTTCACCGGCGCCCCCACCGGCGGACCGCTCTCCAGCCGCTTCACCGTGTGCCGGCAGTCCGGGAACTCGCTTTCCAAATAACCGTTCAGCCGCTGCTCCATCCCGGCCACCTGCCCGTAGGACTTCAGCGTCAGGATCACGTTGGCATAGTTCGCGTTGTCCTGCTCCACGTTCAGCGCCAGGTACCACCGCGGCCCCCCCGAACCGATGAACGACGCCACGCTCTCCACCTCGTTCGTCTGCTCCAGGATGAACGTCTCCAGCCGGGCCAGCCGCTGCGCCGTGGTCGTGATGTCGCTGCCGTACGGCTGCCAGAAATCCACCAGCAGCATCTCCCGCTCGTTCGGCGGGAAGAAGATGGTCGGAACGTGTTTGAACCCCCACAGCGACGCCGCGAACAGCGCGACCGTGACCGCGCAGAACACCGCCCGGTGCTTCAGCGACCAGACCAGCAGGCCCCGGTAGCCGCGGTAGAAGAGGTTGTCGAACTTCTGCACCGTCACCTTCGGCTTCAGGAAGTAGTAGCACAGCATCGGAATCAGCGTCAGCGACAGGAACCACGAGCTCAGCAGCGTGATCGCGATCACCTGGAAGATCGACAGGCAGTACTCGGCCACGTCGGATTCGGCGATGGCGATCGGCAAAAACGCGCAGATCGTCGTCAGCGACGACGTCAGCAGCGGCAGCCACAGCTCCTGCACCGCATGCCCCACCGCCTGCAACCGGTCCTCGCCCCGCGCCAGCCGCACCAGGATGTTCTCGTTCGTCACCACCCCGTTGTCTACCAGCATCCCCAGCGCGATGATCAGCGCCGCAATCGACACCTGGTGCAGCGAAATCCCGCACACCGGCATGAAGATGAAGCACATCAGCATCGCCATCGGCACCAGCGCCCCCGTGATCAGCCCCGACCGCAGCCCCGCAAACAGGAACATCACCGCCACCACGAACCCGAACGCCTCCAGCAGGTTCACCATGAAGTCGTTGATCGCCCGCGTCACGTACTTCTCCTGCGTGAAGAACGGCACCAGCTCGATCCCCCACGGCATCGTCCGCTGCAGCCCCTCCACCCGCCGGACCACCGCCGGCGCCATGTCCGTCACCTTGCCGCCGGCCACCATCGACACCGCCAGGATCAGGCAGTCCTGCCCGTTGTAGCGCGCCAGCGTGCCGGGCGGATCCACGACCCCCCGCCGAATCTCCGCGATGTCCTGCAGGTAGATCGCGTCATCCTGCCCCGGGATCCGGATCGACACCCGCCGAATGTCGTCGGGCGACTGGAACGACCCCGTCGCCTCGAGAATGATCCGCTCCGGCCCCACCCGCGCGTTGCCCCCCGGCTTCAGGATGTTCTGGCTCGACAGCACGCTCATCAACTGCTGCGGCGACACCCCCGCCTTCGCCAGCCGCGCATTCGAAAACTCCACGTAGATCCGCTCCTCCTGCGCCCCGTAGATGTCCACCTTGGCCACCTGCGGATCCTTCAGCAGGTCGCTGCGCACATCGTCCGCCACCGTCTTCAGCTCCCGGTACGTGTAGCCGTCGCCCTGCACCGCCACCATCACCGGAAACACATCCCCGAACTCGTCGTCGATGTACGGCCCCAGCGTCCCCTCCGGCAAATCCCCCGCCACATCCGCCACCTTGTTGCGCAGCTTCTGCCAGATCGGCGCCATGTCCGTGTACTCCGCGCCCACCTCCACCGCCACCAGCGACACCCCCGTCATCGACTGCGACTCCAGCTTGAGAACCTCCGGCATCTCCTGGATCTTCGACTCCAGCTTGTCCGTGATCAGCTCCTCTACCTTGTCCGGCGCCGCCCCGGGAAAATACGCCGTCACCAGGGCCGTGCGAATGATGAACTCGGGATCCTCCAGGCGCGGGACCGTCCGGTACGCCATCGCGCCCAGGGCTACCACCAGCGCGAAAAACGTGAACGAGGTCCGATTGTTCCGGATGCACCAGCCGGCTAGGTTCATGGCTTCCCTCCTCGCATATTCCGCCGTCTTCCGCTCACGGCTCCCCGCCGCCCGTCGCCAGCACCCGCACCCGCGTCCCCTCCGCCAGCTTGTGCACCCCCCGCGTCACCACCTGCTCCCCCGGAGCCAATCCCGACAAAATGTGCAGCCCCGCCGAGGTCAGCGCTCCCGGCCCGACCTCCCGCTTCCGCACCACCGACCCGTCCGGATCCACCACCCAGACGAAACACCGACCTTTCTGCTCGCTCACCACGCTCTCCGCAGGCACCACCATCACC
>CAYODC010000207.1:0-4332 GCA_964402575.1 uncultured Verrucomicrobiota bacterium | reverse complement strand
GGGCCGCGTTGGTCGTGCGCATGTTGGCGGCCGTGGCCACCCGCATGCCGAAGAATCCCGACAGCGCCGAGCAAAAGGCGCCAAACACGAAAGCCAGCGACACCAGACGAATGGGACCGGTGTTGATGACGGCCAGCAGTATCGCCACCAAGGCCACCACGATGGCCAGTACCTTGTATTCACGCCTCAAAAAAGCCATGGCGCCTTCGCGAACCGCCGCGCCGATCTCCAGCATCCGGGCCGTTCCCGGATCCTGCTTGTTAATCCATTGCGTTTTCCACCAGGCGAAGAGCAGCGCCACCACCCCCGACCCGAGGGCCGCGTAAAGAAGGTTGTTCGTGTTCATAGTTAAAACGTTTCTCCTGTTGTTTTTTCCAAATTATTCAGACGGTGGAATGATTAGGGATTCCCCCCGACCCTGTCAAACCCGAAGAACGATTCCTCCCCCTCGTCCCGCTCTCGTCTTTCATTCCCCATCACGTCCAATGTCCATGCACTATTCATTAACTGTGCGATATGAAGTCAAATAGTTAATCCGTTCTATCTATAATCCATACAACTTGTTATATATTACATTGTTAACAATTACTGAGTTTTTCAACCCGCATTCTTTTCCGCATTGCCCTCTTGTTCATCCCCGCACGCCCCATCGGATGAACTCACGGACCAGTCTCCGGCAGGTCAATTGTCCCGGTGCCGTGGCCTTCCCCAATGATCCGTACACAAGGCAAGAGCCTGCACAGGGAAGGGCAACCCGGGAGATGCCTCCCCATTTGCCCATCCCCATCACGCTGATCGCGCCTGTGGCCTGGGCCGGCATGGCAAACAGCCTCGCAAGTTCCTCCGTGGATTGGACCATGGTCGCAATTTTCACGATATCCCCACCCATGCAGCGGCCACGGCGCTCCACGTCGCATAATCTCTCCATGTCCGGCGTCCCTCCAAAATCGTGGAAAGAGGCGATCACCGTCACCCCATGCCGCCGAGCGGAAGGAATCACCATCTCCAGCGCCTGCGCCCCAATCTCCAGATCGACGGCCGAGACCGTGTTCAAACCCGCCAGATACAAGGCGACCCGCTCAGCTTCCCGCCCCCCCCATTGGCCCCCTTGCGATTCCGATCGAATGGTGAGCAGGACCGGCTTGGACTTCCGCAATTCCGCACACAATCGCGGCCAATCACCCCCGCAGAACCCGGTCAAATCCAGCCGCACCTCCACGACGTCGCAGTCTTCCGGCGCATTCCTGACACAACGCCGAAGCATTTTTTCGGAACCCACGCTTCCGACAATCCATGGTTTTTTCCCGACCCGAAGCCTCATGGCGACATCCCAGCATACTCGCCGTGGAAACAAAAGCGCAGAATCCATGCTCCGGGGGGTAATCCTGCCCCCGGCAGGACTCCCGGCCGAACTCGCTACTTCCTGGCGGTGACGTTGCAAACCAGCGCGCCATCCTTGTAATAACCGCCGGTCAAGGTGTTGGCCGATTGGAATACAATGTCGAACCAGAAGTTGTGCCCACCGGTACTGCGCAAGAGGGCCGTCGATGGCGGCTCGCCGCCCGAAACCGTCCCGGAACACGTATCGACGAATACGGGACCCGTCAGGGTATACGTTCCGCTCAAGGTGTCGCCGCTCTGCGTCAAAACCATCGTCAGGCCCCGGCCGCAGACATTGCCCGTCCAGGTTCCCGCATATGTTCCGGCCGCATCGCCGTTGTCGCCATCATCGTCCCCGCACCCCCCCGCAAGACTCATCGCCATCACCGATGCCAACAACGCAATCCATTTTTTTCCGGACATGGCTCCCTCCTGTGTGGGGTGGTTGTTCCTCGGCGGCGGAGTGCCGCCATCTGGATTGCCTTTTAGCACAGGACGGGATGCCCTCCAAGACAATAGAACGAAATAGAACAAAATTCGTCCCTTCTCCGTGCTCCTCGGCCAGACGGTTCGCCGGGCGCTGCCCTCGCACGGCTGGCCTCGCCTGCGGCCGGATCGCTTCACGCGCGGCAGGAAAAGACGTTTTGCATATTGCGGTTCGGACATGCTAACGTCCCAACCCATGGAAGCGAGTTTCCTCTTCTGGTATTCTGCATTGCTGGCGGCAGGCCTTCTGCTGGTCATCGCCGAAGTGTTCATCCCCGGCGGCATTGCCGGAGGCATCGGCGCGTTGGCTGTGCTGGGCGCCATGGGGATCGGGTTGGCCTTTTTTCCTGCACCTTGGGGGTTCCTGTCCGCATTGGCCATCATCGTGTTTGGCGGGATTTTCCTGTTGCTCTGGGTGCAGTATTTTCCCCGCAGTCGCGCCGGCAAACGCATGGCGCTCCACAGCGACGGCGCCGCTTTCAAGTCCGCCCCCTCCCCATCCGAAACCCTGCGCGGAACCACCGGCGAAACCCTGACCGCCCTCCGCCCCGGCGGAATCGCTCAATTCGACGGCAAGCGCTTCGATGTGCTCGCCGAGGGCGGCGAATGGATCGCCGCCGGCACCCCCGTGCGCGTCAGTTCCATCCGGGACGGTCGCCTGGTCGTCAGCAACGCCACTCCGCCATGACCCGGTTCGCTTCCATCGCAATGCTGATTGCGCTCGGCCTTCCGGCCTCCGCCTCTGCCTACCAGTGGAGGCTGGGCGATGGCACCAACGCCCTCGTCGTTGCCGCCGAAGAGACCCTTGAGGAGGAAGCCCTGCTGATGGCCCAAAACCTCGAGATCCGCGGGGACGCCCGGCAAGACCTCTGGCTGATGGCCTCGATGTCCATCCAATGCGACGGACCCGTGCGGGGTGACCTGCGGCTGCTTTCCGGATCCGCCCGGATCGACGGTGAATTGAGCCAGAATCTCCAAGCGTATGCCCGGGTTCTTCATCTGACCTCCAACAGCGTGGTCCGCGGACAGATGGCGCTCATCGGCAATTCCGTCGTCTGCGAAGGACAGGTCGAAGGCCATGCCTGGATCTATGCCCAGTCCGTCACGCTGGGCGGGAACTGGTCCGGAAATGTCCGTATCCAGGCCCAGGAAATCCGCCTCGTCCCCGGCACCCGCATCGCCGGCAATCTGGCCTACGCCGCTCCGCGCCCTTTGGTCTTGGATGAAAGCGTCTTCGTGGCCGGCCGGGTGGAGCCCATCGGCGATCCCGCGCACAGGGACCCTGCCGCCCCTCCTCTATTCGCCCGCGAACGCTTGGCGCTACACGGCTATCTCTTCCTGGCCGCGTTGCTGGTGGGCATGCCGTTCGTCGGCTTCTTCCCCCTGGCGGCGGGCGGGGCGGTCCGCAGCCTCCGGCATTCGCCATGGAAAACCCTGTTGGCCGGAGCGCTGACCATCCTTCTGGGGCCGTTCGTCATCGGCTTTTCCCTGATGACCCTCATCGGCATCCCGCTGGCGCTCCTGTCTGGCGCCCTCTATCTGGCCCTGGCCTATCTCGGCCACATCGTCGTGGCCCTCTGGCTGGGCCACCACCTCCTGCGCTCTCACGGACCGCAAACCTTCACGCGGGTCCTTTCTTCCATGGCGGCGGGCCTGTTTCTGTTGTATTTCGCCAGTGCATTTCCGCAAGTCGCCTCGATCATCGCCCTGCCCATCATCCTGCTCGGCACCGGTGCGCTGATGCTCTCGCTCCTGCACCGGCCGTTTGTATCCGTTCCCCTCCCCCCTCTTCCCCCTCCCCCCCCCTTCCCGCCCCCATCGTCCCCGGAAAAAAAAGAATAAAGGAGTCCCCCCATGCCATTCATCAATATCCTGTTCCTTCTGCTGGCGATCGTCGTCGTCATCCTGCTCAGCGTCTTCTTCTATTTCCTCAAGGTCTGGATTCGCGCCTGGATGTCCGGCGCCTACATCTCGCTGCTGAACCTCGTGGGCATGAAACTGCGAAATGTTCCGCCCACGCTGATCGTGGATGCCCGGATCCGGTCGGTCAAGGCCGGCCTCGCCCTCTCCTCCGACCAGCTCGAAGCCCATTTCCTCGCCGGCGGCGACGTCATCAACGTCGTCCAGGCCCTCATCGCGGCGGACAAGGCCAACATCGAGCTGTCCTTCCAGCGCGCCGCCGCCATCGACCTCGCCGGCCGCGACGTCTATGACGCCGTCCGCACCTCCGTGAATCCCAAGGTCATTGACTGTCCCGACCCCACCAAGGGCACGCCTATGCTCGACGCCGTCGCCCGCGATGGCATCCGCCTGCTCGTCAAGGCCCGCGTCACCGTCCGCGCCAACCTCGCCCGGCTCGTTGGCGGCGCCACCGAGGACACCATCATCGCCCGCGTTGGCCAAGGCATCGTTTCCGCCATCGGCTCTTCCCCCAGCTACAAGAACGTGCTCGAGAACCCCGACGAG
>CAYODC010000206.1:0-4345 GCA_964402575.1 uncultured Verrucomicrobiota bacterium | reverse complement strand
CCTCCGCCGACGGCGGCACCACGAAGATGTCCACCAGCGTCCGCTTCAGCGAATCGCCCGCCGGCGCCTGCCGGATGCACTGGCGCACCGCCGCCGCCCCCTGCACGTCAAGGTTCATCAGCACGTCGCAGCCGTCGTCCAGCGCCGCCACCACCGGGGCCTTCGGCGATCCATAGAGATTGCCATGCACCACCGCGCTTTCGATGAAGCCGTTTTCCCCCAGCCGCTTCTCGAACCCCTCCCGCGTCATGAAATAGTAGCTCTTCCCGTCCACTTCGCCCTCGCGCGGCGCCCGCGTCGTCGCCGTCACCGCATAGTGGATGTCCTTGAATTCCTTCTGCAGCTTGTCGCACAGCGTCGTCTTGCCCGCGCCCGACGGCGCCGACACCACGAAAATGATATTGTTCCAGCAGGGCTTGATCCCGTTCATGCAGCCATTCCTCCTCATTCGATGTTCTGAACCTGTTCCCGGATCCGTTCCAATTCGGCCTTGAAATCGATCACCCGCCGGGTGATCTCCGCATCGTTCGCCTTCGAACCGATCGTGTTGATCTCCCGCCCCATCTCCTGCACCAGGAAGTCCAGCGTGCGCCCCGCCACGCCCCCGCCCTTCAGCAGCGCCGCCGCCTGCGCCAGGTGGCTGTCCAGCCGCACCCGCTCCTCGGTGATGTCCGACCGGTCCGCAAACAGCGCCACCTCCTTGAGCAGCCGCTCGTCCCCGGCCAGGTCCGCCCCCGGCAGCGCCTCCCCGATGCGCCGGAGCAGGTTCGCCCGGTAGGTTTCCGCCACGCCCGGCGCCCGCGCGCCGATCGCGCGCGCCAGCGCCCGCAACTGCTTCAGCCGCGCCTCCAGGTCGCGTTTCAGCGCCGCCCCTTCCTTTTGCCTCATCCGCTGCAAATTCCCCAGCGCCGCCGCCAGCGCCTGGTCGACCACCGGCCACAGCGCGTCGAGATCCGCCGCGCGGTGCTCGAACGCCACCACGCCGGGCAGCGCCATCAGCAGCGACGCCTTCAAATCGTCGGGCAACCCCAGCTTCTTCGCCGCCCGGCGCAGCGCCGCCACCTGCGCCGCCGCCAGCCCTTCGTCCACCTTCACGCCCGCCGCCTGCGCCGCCGCCGCCCACGTCACGCGGATCTCCCCCGTCACCCGCCCGCGCGTCACCACCTGCTGGATCCGCCCCTGGATCCGCGATTCGAACGAGGCCAAATCGCGCGGGAGCCCCACGTTCACGTCGAGCTGCTTGCGGTTCACGCTGCTCAACTCCGCCTCGACCCGCGCCCAGCGGCCCGCCGCCGCGCCGGTCCCCCGGCCTGTCATGCTCATCACTCTCATTCGCTTCCTGTCCCGGCTCCGCCTCCGGCGAAACCCACGCGCATCCTACGCCCGCCTCCGCCGCTCCGTCAACGCGCGCGGCTGGCTTCCTCGCGCTCCGCCGGACGCTCCTTCGGTTCGGCCACCTCGTCGGACACGATCGCATCCCACGCCTGCTTGTACTGCTCGGCCATGTCCGCGGAATCCAGCCAGACCAGGTTTTCCCAGTTCGACACCTGCGCCACCGTGGTGAAGTTGTAGCTGCCCGTCACCACCCAGCGAAGGTCAAACACCATGAATTTGTTGTGCATCGCCGAGTATTCCCCCGCCGTGCGGATCAGCGTCACCGGCACCCCCTCCCGGCGCAGCCACTCGATCAGCTTCTGCGCCCCGGCAAACTCGGCCTGGTTCACGTCCATCTTCACTTCCACGCGCACGCCGCGCTGGTGCGCCCGCACCAGCGCCGCCGCGATCCGCGTGCGGGTGAACGCATACGCCGCCACCCAAATGCTCTCCTGGCTCTTCTCGATGCCCTCCAGCACCACCTCCTCGCACTCCTCGTTGAACGCGCACAGCGCGTTCACCGTCGTCTGCACCGGCAGCGGCGAATCAAACACCTCCTGCCGCGACTTGCCGTATTGCCGCTCATAGCGCTGGCGGATGTTCTTCCCGTAGTACGCCCCCTTGGACTCCGCCGCCTTGAATTCCTCCCAGACCGCCCGCGGCACTTCGAAATAGCGGATGAACACCGGGTCGTCTCCCAGCCGCAGCAGCAGAGTGCCTTCCGCCGCCTCCTCCGCGCATTCGAAGGTGATGTCCCGCAGCCAGTCGCTCTCCGATTCCATCGACTCCCGCGCCGGGGCCGCCCACGCCGCCGCCGCCAGCACAAGGCCCAGCGCCGCCATTTTCATCCATCGTGTTGCCATCGTTTCCTCGTTTCGTTTGCCGGTCCGCGAGCATAGAACACCCACGCGCGCGGTTCAACCCGATGTTTCGCACACCCGGTGCTTTGACCCGCCCGCCGCCCGCACCCCGCACCCCGCGGGGGAATTTCCCCTTTGCAGGACCGCGGGGCATGGGCTATTGTCTTGGCCTCGCATGCAGGAAACCGTCCATCCAATGAAAGCCTGGGCCGCGGCCCTCCGCCAGTCCCGCCTCTCCCGAACCGCCCAGGCGGACCTCGTTTTCTGGGCCTTGGTGGCGGGCGGACTCTACTTCCTGTTCCACCTGCACGGCAACAGCCAGGAAATCGCCACCTGCCGCTTTTCACTGTTCCTCTGGCTCCGCAGCCGATGGGTGGGCGACTACGCCTACGGCATGTTCCTGCCCCTCGCCAGCCTCTATGCGCTCTGGCGGCACCGCCAATCCATCGCCGCCGAATCCCGCGAAACGGATTGGCGCGGCGCGCCCGTCGTGGCCCTCGCCCTCCTGCTGCACTGGATCGGCGTGCTGGCCCAGCAGCCGCGCATTTCCGTCGCCGCCCTGATCCTCCTCCTCTGGGGAATCCCCTGCTTCCTATATGGATATAGGACCGCCCGGTGGCTCCTCTTCCCCTGCGGCTACCTCTTCCTCTCCATCCCGCTGAACTTCATTGACAGCATGACCGCCCCCCTGCGCCTCTTCGCCACCGCCGCCTCCGCCACCATCCTCAATGGCGTCGGCCTCGAGGTCCACCGCGTCGGCTCCGGCCTCTATTCCGGCGCCGCCAACGCCTTCTCCTTCAACGTCGCCCCCGAATGCAGCGGCCTGCGCTCGCTGCTGGCCATGACCGCCCTCATGGCCTTCTACGCCTGGTACAGCCAGAAAACCCAGCTGAAAAAATGGGCGCTCTTCCTGTTCTGCATCCCCGTCGCCATCATCGCCAACATCGTCCGCGTCGTCCTCGTCGTCGTCGTCGCCGCCTTCTGGGGCCAGGACACCGCCATGGGCCTCTGGCACGACTACTCCGGCTACCCCATCTTCCTCATCAGCATCGTCCTGATGCTGTCCATCGACCGCCTGCTCAATCTGGACTACCCCGCCCTATGGTCAAAATCCCAACATCTTTTCTTGGGCCGCGCCTCCTCGTGATCGCCGCCCTGGCGCTCGCCGCCTGGGCCATGGTGTTCAAGACCGGCGTCGCCACCAGCGACGAAGCCGGCATCGTCATGCACCTGCCCGACCGCGTCGGCCCCTGGCTCGGCGAAGAACTGCTCTTCTGCTCCCGGCGCCAGTGCGACTCCTCCTTCATGGCCCGCCAGCTCCAGGACCCGACCACCTGCCCCCGCTGCGGATCCCCGCTGAGCAACATGACCTGGGCCGAACAAGACATGTTGCCGGCCGACACCCAGCTCGTCCGCAAGCACTACACCCTCCCCCACGATCCCAACGGCATCCACGCCACCATCGTCCTCAGCGGCGATGACCGCTCCAGCATCCACCGCCCCCAGGTCTGCATGACCGCCGCCGGCCACGACATCGTCGACAGCCGCATCATCCGCATCCCCATGCCCGGAAGCGACTCGCCCTTGGAAGTCATGGTCCTGGACATGCTCCGTTCCGGCGCCCGCCCCGACGGCACCCCGGTCGCCCATGCCACCTTCTACGCCTACTGGTTCGTCGGCAAGGACCGCGAAACCGCCTCGCACATCGAGCGCATGCTCTGGATGGGCTATGACCGCATCTTCCGCGGCATCTCCCACCGCTGGGCCTACATCGCCATGTCCGGCGCCCGCGACCCCCAATCCGAAGCCCATCTGCAAACCGTCGCCGACTTCGCCAGCCGGCTCCATCCTGCCTTGCTCAAACCCAAATAATATGGAATCCTCTCCCCCCATGGACCCCTCCACCCCCACTCGCCAACCCGTCACCCTCGTCACCGGCGGCGCCGGCTTCCTCGGCTCCCACCTCTGCGACCGCCTCCTCGCCGAAGGCCATCGCGTCATCGCCATGGACAACCTCCTCACCGGCAACCTCGACAACATCGCCCACCTGCGCTCCCGCACCGATTTCGAATTCATCCACCACAACGTCACCACCCACATCGATTTCTCCG
>CAYODC010000205.1:0-4352 GCA_964402575.1 uncultured Verrucomicrobiota bacterium | reverse complement strand
ACGCGCCGGATCTTGCCGCTGATGGTCTTCGGCAGCTCCTTCACGAACTCGACCACGCGCGGATACTTGTAGGGCGCCGTCACGTGCTTGACGTGCGCCTGTAATTCATGCGCCAGATCGTCCGATGCCGCATACCCCTTCGCCAGCACGACGGTCGCCTTCACGATCTGCCCGCGTTCCGCATCGGGCACTCCCGTCACCGCGCACTCCATCACCGCCGGATGCTCCATCAGCGCGCTCTCGACCTCGAACGGCCCGATGCGATAGCCGCTGCTCTTGATCAGGTCGTCGTCCCGGCCCACATACCAGAAGTACCCGTCCTCGTCCTGCCACGCCACGTCGCCCGTATGGTAGATCCCTCCGCGCATGCAGCGCGCCGTCCCCTCGGGATCCCGGTGATAGCCCGTGAACATCCCCAACGCCCGGCAGCGGTCCCCCGGAATCACGATCTCGCCCTGCTCCCCCGCGTCGCACGGCGTCCCGTCCGGACGCGCCAGGAACATGCGGTACAACGGCGAAGGCCGTCCCATCGATCCCGGCTTGGGCTCCATCCCGGTATAATTGCCGACCCCCACCGTCATCTCGGTCTGCCCGTAGGCCTCCATCAGCTTCAACCCCGTGGCCTTCCGGAACTGCTCATAAACCTCCGGATTGAGCGGCTCGCCCGCCACCACGGCATATTCCAGGCGCGAAAAATCGAACTTCGACAGGTCCTCCTTGATCAGGAACCGGTAGACCGTCGGCGGCGCGCAAAACGTCGTCACCCCGTACTTCGTGCAGACCTCGAGGGTCTTCAGCGCCGAAAACTTGTCGTAATCGTGGACAAACACCGCGCTGCCGGCGATCCACTGCCCGTACAGCTTGCCCCACGCCGACTTCGCCCAGCCTGTGTCCGCCACTGTGTAGTGCAGCCCCCCGTCGATCACGTTCTGCCAGAACTTCGCCGTCACGATGTGCGCCAGCGGATACGTGAAGTCGTGCACCACCATCTTCGGCTGCCCCGTCGTCCCCGACGAGAAATAGATCAGCATCGTGTCGTTGTTCCGCGTCGCCGCCGCCCCCGTCGGCCGCTCCCAGCACCCATCCGCCGCCGCCATCTCCGCCGCGAAATCCAGCCAGCCCGCCCGCGCGCCCGCCAACCGCATTTTCAGGAGGTTGGAGTCCTTCGTCAGCGCCGCCGCCCGGTCGATCGCCTCTTCCAGCAGTGCATCGGGAACCGTCACCACCATGCGGATGCTCGCCCGCTCGAAGCGATAGGCCAGGTCGTGCTCTGTCAGCATGTGCGTGGCCGGCACCCCGATCGCCCCGATCTTGTGCAGCCCCAGCAGGCAATGCCAGAACTCCAGCCGGCACTTCAGGATCAGCATCACCGCATCCCCCTTGCCGATCCCCTGCTTCCGGAACACCTGCGCCGCCCGGTCGCTCCCGGCCTTCAGGTCCGCGAACGTCACGGTCTTTTCCGCCCCCTCGTCGTTGCACCACACCATCGCCCGCCGCCCCGGCTCGGTGGCCGCATACGCGTCCACCACGTCATACGCAAAGTTGAAATCCTCCGGCACCCGAATCTCCAGGTGGTCCCGAAAATCCTCGTAGGACGCAAAATCCGTCTTGCCCACAAACTGCTTCAGCATCGACATGGCATCTCTCCGTGACATCAAATGATCATGGCCAGGAAGCGCGCCGGCTTCCCGTCCAGCGCCTCCATGGAATGGCCGTGGTTGGAATCGAAATACACGCAATCGCCGGTTTCGAGGACCAATTCGTTGCCGTGGATCCGCACAAGCATGCGCCCCTCCAGCATGAAATCGAACTCCTGCCCCGGATGCGAATTGGCGTGCGCCCCCGACTCCCCCGCGTCCGGCGGCACCGTCACCTCGAACACGTCCGCCTTGCGCCCCGCGAAGTTCGCCGCCAGGTTGCGGTACTGGTAGTCCTTGCGCCGCTCCACCGTCACCCCCCCGCCCCTGCGCGTGACGCTGAACACCTTCATCCGCGGCGCCTCCCCCGTCAGCAACTCCGTCAAGTCGGCCTTCAGCACGCGGGCCGCGTCGTGCAGCAGGCTCGCCGGAATGTCCGCCTCCCCCGCCTCGTACGCCCCGTATTCCGCCTCGGACACCTGCAGCGCCGCCGCCACCTCCCCCACCGACTTCCCTTCGATCTCCCGCAGCTCCTTCAGCCGCGCCGCGATGTCCTTCCTCTGCTCTGCCATGCTCCGGCTCCTTTCTCGAAATCCGCGGCCCATGATGCCCCCAACCGGAGGACCACGCCAGCGGAAAACGCGGTCGCGAACGCCAGCGGGCGTCAGCCATGCCAGAGAAAATCTAGGGCGAACGGCTCCCGCGAAGCCAGCGGACGCCCATCAGCGCCAAGGCGCCCAGCCCGACCAGCGCCGCGACCCCGGGCTCGGGAATGGACGCCCGTTCAAAGGCATCGAACGTCATCCGCTCGTCCAGGCCCGGCTCGAAAATCCCGACGCCGAACATGGCGACCGGACTCCCCGCCGCCAGCGCGCCGCTGATTTCGGCGTGCGAATCATCGGCCTGGTTCCAAACCCCAAGCGTGAACGTGCCGGCGAGCGTGGACCAGGTCACGCCATAGGTCAACAGCGACCCGCGCAAATCGGCCTCCCCGAGATCCAAATGACTGTAGGCGCCGCCGCCATCGGTGGAACAATAGATCCGGGTCGCGTCGCCCTCTTGGCTGTAATCCATACCAAACCGCAGGATTTCGCCGCTGGAAAAGGAATCCGCATTCGTCGTGGTCCGAAGGCTGAAGCCGCAGAAGGAGCCCACCGTCGCCCCGTGGGTCGCCAGAAATGTCCACGTCCCCTCGGCGGCGGCTTCCTCCAAGCCGCGCCCGAGCGCATAGGTGCCGCCCACCCCCCACGACCGACTGCCATCCAGCGGCGCCATGTCCTCCAGATACATCGAGCCGGGCGAGCCCACCTCCAGCGCCACCCAGGACGTGAACCCGACGCCCCCGTTCTGTCCCGGGTTGAATGCGTTTTCGGAATCGTACGGATCATTGTCCGCATTGTCCGATGCCATCACCGCCCCCGCCGCCGAAACCGCTCCCGCCAGTGTCAACATCCCGGCCAATAGAACGCCCCGCTTCATCGCACCACCAGCCTCCACACCTGGTCCGTGTCCGGCTTGGAGACATAGAAGCGAATCCAGCCGCCATCTCCTTCCACCGGCCCTTCCTGCCAGCCCCCGGTCTCGGTCAACGCATAGGCGCACGACGCCCAGTCGTACCCGCCCTCCACCACATCGATCTCCGCCTCCTCGATCCGGTACACTTTCCCCGGCGTCGAGAGAAATTCGATGTAGTAGCGGTCGTTGCCCGTCTGGCGGAACATTTCCGCAAAGAAGAAATCGTAATCCAGGAATGCGAAGGTCCCCGCATGGTATTCGTCCCCGTTGGACTGGCCGTCTCCGTCTGCGTCGTCGTCCGGATGGATGTCGTCGAGGGAACCGTACGCCGGATCATTCAGCCAGGCCATCAGTTCCCGCTCCCAATCGTCGCTCAGGCCGTCCCCGTCGGTGTCCTCCCCCGCCGTCACGTTGACCAGCACGATCTCCCCCGCCGCCGGCACCGCCGGCACCGCGTTGCTTTCCATGATCGTCTTCTGGCCCAGGCTGTCCCGCACGACCATTGCCACCGTCTCTCCTGTCCGCATCGCCGTACCGATATATCGCGTACTGTCCCGCCCGTCGTCGATCGGCACCTGCAACAGGAAGTTCACCCCCGGCGTCAGCGATCCATCGATGGCATGCCGCGCCACTTCGTTCGTGGCCGAAAGCAAGACCACGTCCGCCCCGCTCCGGTACGGCCACCCGAACGCGTCCTTCGCCTGCCCGTAGTACACCACCATCGGCTGGGGCATTCCCGATAACGATGAACGTGGAACCATGAACGAGGAAAGGAAAACGATGAGCGCGGAACCATGAACGAGGAAAGCCAGGCGGCGGAAGAGAGATCTGGGGCGAGGATTCATGGGCTCAGTCCTTGCGTTCCTTGGCGACGCCCACCCGCTTTCACTGAAGGGGTGGAAATGGCGATCAGTTCGTTGGTTTCCTCGATCAGGCCCTCCCTGCACCGAGCCGGCGCGGCGCCGCCGGCCACCCGCAGCACATGCTCCCGCATGCGCCCCTTCAAATCCCTAGGTTGTTCTGTCCTCTCGTCCATCGTTCCGCCTTCGCCGTTCATCGTTTTATTCGCCTGCGATCGAATATGTCTGGAAGAAGACCTTGATGTCCTTCACGCCATTGCCGTCGCGCTTCTCGTCGGCGCCCATCCCGCCATGGATGAACCGCTCGATGCCCTCCTCCGGATCCGCCAGCAGCGTCCGC
>CAYODC010000204.1:0-4394 GCA_964402575.1 uncultured Verrucomicrobiota bacterium | reverse complement strand
AAGAATGAGAAATTGTGGGACGGAATAGCCAATATCCAACGTCCAAGTATGGATCAGCGGGGGACGAAGCGGAGGGTGACGGGGGTATGGTAGGGGGGGACGACGTTGGTGTTGACGACGAGGAGTTCGTCGTTGGCGCCGCAGGGGAGGGGCAGGTTGACGATGGCGTAGGGATCCCAGTAGGTGACGACGAGGGATTCCTCGGCGAGGGCCTTGAACTGGCCGTCCTTGACGACCGATCCGGTGAAGGTCCAGGGGGCGTCGGGCAGGGCGGCCTGGTCGCGCAGGTGCCAGACGAAGGTTTCGGCGCGGGCGGTGCGGGCGGTGCCGTCGGCCTGCCAATCGACGAAGAGATCGACGGGGGCGCCGGCCGGGGGTCCCTGGCCGAGGGCGGGCATGGGGGCTCCGCCCTTGAGGCCGGCGAGCAGGAGGGCGGCCTGCAGGTCGAGGGGGTTAAGGGAGAGGACGAACACGGATTCGTGGACCTTGCCCTTGGGGCCGCAGGCGAGGACTTCGATGGGGCCCTCGGTCTGGTTGACCCAGCCGGTGGCGATGACGGTGCGGGTGGCGGAATCGAGGCGGACGTCGCCGAGGATGGCCGTGGAGTCTTCCCAGCGCACAGGGGAGGGATCGGGCTGGGGTTCGGAGCCCACGGGATAGACGACGGGCGGCGGCGCGGAGGGGGGGTCGGCGGCGGCTTCGCGGGGCCCGGCGGCGGCGGCGAGGGAGAGGGTCAATCCAAGGGAGAGAATACCGATTGGGCGAGGTTGCATAGGGTCTCCTGTTGTTGAAAACGGGGCAGGGCGGGGGTTCCGGCGGCGAGTTCGACGGCGCGGCGGGCGGCCTCGGCGGCGGCGGCGTAGTCGCCATCGAGGTGGCGAAGAACGGAGAGCAGATGCCAGGCATGGGGGGACTCGGGCTGGAGGTTGGCGGCGCGTTCGGCGAGGCCGAGCCCTTCGCGGATGTCGCGGCGGCGGAGGTCGGGGAGGCGGGAAAGGGCGGTTCCCAGGGCGATCAGGACATCGGGATGGCCGGGGGAGAGGGAGTCGAGGCGGCGCAGGACCTGGAGGGCATCCTTGGGGCGGCCGGTTTGGATGAGGGCCAGGCCGAGGCCGTGGAGGGCGGGGGCGTTGGAGGGGAAGAGGCGGATGGACCGGGCATAGAGGCGGGCGGCCTCCGCGGGGGTTTCGGCGACGGCGGCGGCTTGGTTGAGCTGGGCGGCTTCGGGAGGGAGGGGAAGGGAATCGCCCGCGGCAAGGGCCGAAGCGGATCCCAGCAGGAGCCAGAGGGCGCCGGTTGTGGCACAGCGGCGCATCGCTACTCCTTGAGGGTGACGGAAGCGTGGACGGGTTCGGCGCGCACGAAGAGGATGCCGGGAGGGAGGACGGCCTGGATGGGCAGTTTGGCCGGGCCGGAGTCGGTGAGATGGGTGGCATCGACAAACAGGCGGATGTCTTCGGCCGCGAGATTCTTCATCAGTTCGGGGCGGCCTTTGACAGAGAGGGAGGCTACTTCGGGATCGAGGTCGGCGCGGATCCTGCGTCCGGCGGGGAGCAGGGGGAGGACGGGGAGATCGACGAAGCGGTTGCTGACGGAGCGTTCGATGATGGCCAGGTCGAGGGTGACGGTGGCGGGATTGAGGACGATGCTGGAAGTGCTGTCGCCGGCGAGGAGGGGGAGGCGGCGCTTGTTGATGGAGCGGATGCGGCCGTCGAGGTCGACGGGGGTGGTGCTGACGGATTCGATTTCGGCGAGGCGCTGTTCGGGGCCGGAGAGTTCGACGGTGGGGGGGGAGACGACGATTTTTTCGATTTCGTAGCCGTCGGGCAGGAGGTTTTGGGTTTCGACCTTGACGGGGACCGACTTGGTGATTTCGCGGTCGAGGCGGATGGTGAGGGCGGCGGGGCGGATGAAATCGATGCGGGCGTTGCCGGGGGCATTGATGTTGGCGGGGCCGAGGGTGACGACAAAGGTGGAGGTGTCGGCATGGGTGCGGGCGTCGACGGAGGCCTTGATGAGTTCGCGGTTGAGATAGCGCAGGTCGTCGCGGGTGCCGAGGAAGGCGACGTTGATGGTTTTGGCGGAGAGGTCGACGACGCTCC
The DNA here is from genome assembly GCA_964402575.1 of uncultured Verrucomicrobiota bacterium. Taxonomy (GTDB): domain Bacteria; phylum Verrucomicrobiota; class Kiritimatiellia; order CAIQIC01; family Lenti-01; genus Lenti-01. The sequence continues at coordinate 2,292 of CAYODC010000204.1, read as the reverse complement.
AGTCGGGGGGGGGCTGGACGGGGATGGGGATGTCGGTGACGATGGTGGAGTTGCTGGTGGCGGCGCGGATGGCATACCAGGCGATGATGCCGGCGAGGAGGGCCGTCACGCGCATGCCGTTGCGGGTTCCGAAGAACTCAAGGGTTTTTCGGAGGAACATCAAATTCACGCTCCATGGTTTCTTCGTTGCGGGAGAGGCCGGCGGCGGAGAGGTCGAGGTTATGGCGGAAGCGCTGCCAGCGGCCCTGGGTCTTGGCATCGCGCAGGAGGACGGAAGAAAGGATGCGGCGGAGGCGGGCTTCGTCGAGGCCGCGGATGAGGCGGCCCTTGTAGGCGAGGGAGATGGCGCCGGTTTCCTCGGAGACGACGATGACGAGCGCGTCGGTTTCCTCGGAGAGGCCGACGGCGGCGCGGTGGCGGGTGCCGAGCTTGCCGATATCGCGGCCGGAGAGGGGGAAGACGCAGGCGGCGGCGCAGATGCGGTTATCGACGATGATGACGCCGCCGTCGTGGAGGGGGGTGTGGGGGAAGAAGATGGTGGCGAGCAGTTCGGCGGAGACGGCGGAGTCCAGGCGGGTGCCGGTTTCCTGGACGGCGCGGGTGCCGATTTCGCGTTCGATGGCGATGAGGGCGCCGATCTTGTCGGCGGCGAGGCGGGAGATGGCCTGGACGATTTCGTCGAGCAGGCCGCGTTCGCGCTGGGTGGTAGCGAAGACGTGCTGCTTGCCGAGTTCGGCGAGGGCGCGGCGGATTTCGGGCTGGAAGATGACGACGAAGGCGATGACGACGCAGACGGAGAGGCGCTGGAGGAGCCAGTTGAGGGTGTCGAGGTTGAACATCCGGGTCAGGACGAGCATGGCGACGATGGCGGTGACGAATCCGAGCAGGACCTGGGCGCCGCGGGTGCCGCGGAAGAAGAGGATGGCGTAGTAGAAGAGGACGGCCAGCACGAACATTTCCAGCAGGCCGCCCACGCCGGGAAGGCTGGTGCGCTGGAAGAGGTCCGTCCACGAGATGTTCATGGTGTCAATGTGCCATGGGGCGCAGGGGGGCGCAAGCGTCAAAGAGGTTGGGTTGGGAAAAGGGCTCCGGATGCGGTAGCGTGGGACCATGAGAAAGCGAAAACACGGATGGGTGACCCTGCTGGCCATGGGGATGATCCTTGGGCATTCGGTGGAGGCGGAGGTTCGGGACCGCGGGCCGGAGAGCGGCGGAAAGGAAGGGGCTATGGAGAAGGTGATCAAGACGGATGAAGAATGGCGGGCGCTGCTGACGCCGGAGCAATACCGGGTGACGCGCCAGCGGGGGACGGAGCGGGCCTGCTCGGGGCTGTTTCACGATCACCACGAACCCGGCACCTACTTCTGCGTGGGTTGCGGGTTGCCGGTGTTCCGGTCGGACGACAAATTCGATTCGGGGACGGGGTGGCCGAGCTTTTTCCAGCCGGTAACGAAAGAGAACGTGGTCGAGCGGGAAGACCGCAGCCACGGCATGGTGCGGACGGAAGTGATGTGCGCGCGCTGCGACGCGCATCTGGGGCATGTGTTCGAGGACGGACCGCGCCCCACGGGGCTGCGCTTTTGCATCAATTCGGCGGCGTTGCGGTTCGAGGCGGGCGAGTCGGGGCGCTAGCGGCGGATTGCGAAGAGCGGTGGCCGGTAATGCGTTGGCCGACCATGGAATCCACAGTCGCCGCGCCCAGCGGGCGCAGCCACAACCGATTCGTGCATCTGTAGCGATGTCCGCTGGGCGCGGCAAAGAGAGAGAAATGCGCTAGCGGCGGACGCAGCGGAAGCCGGTGGCGTTGTTGCTGGAGGCGGGGGAGAGGGAGGAGCGGGCGGCGCAGCGGAGGCCGGCGTCGTTGTTGGTCCACGAGCCGCCGCGGACGACGCGGAGGGTGCCGGTGGAAGGGCCAGTGGGATTGGCGCCGGAGCGATTGGTGTAGGATCCGGACCAATCCCAGCACCATTCGGCGGCGTTGCCGGCGGCGTCGCGGAGTCCGTAGCCGTTGGCGGGGTAGCTGCCGGCGTTGGTGGTGGCGGCGGTGGCGTAGCGGGCGTTGGTGGTGGCGATTGAATCGCCCCAGGGATAGTCTTGGCCGGTGAAGCCGCCGCGGGCGGCTTTTTCCCATTCGGCCTCGGTGGGCAGGCGGTAGCCGTTGGCGTTCCAATTGACGCAGGCGGCGGTGAGCGCGACGATGTTGGATTTGTAGAGGTTGGTCTGGCCGGCGGTGGTGTAGTAGGCGGGGAGGAGTCCTCGAATTGAGAGCGCGCGTTGCACCATTTGACGGCG
>CAYODC010000203.1:0-4400 GCA_964402575.1 uncultured Verrucomicrobiota bacterium | reverse complement strand
GGATCGGGCGGGGGGGGGTGGGATGTGTTGCCGGCGGCGGGGGTGGTGTCGGTGGGCCATGAACTGCTGTCGCCGTGGGGCCAGTTCAAAGACCTGGCGGCGCATTTTGTGCTGCCGGTGTCATGTTATGTGATCGGGAACTTCGCGGTGCTGACGCTGTTGATGAAGAATTCGCTGTTGGAACAGATTGGGCAGGACTATGTGCGTACGGTGCTGGCGAAAGGCGGTAGCCTGCGGAGGGCGGTGTGGTTGCATGCCTTCCGCAACGCGCTGATCCCGATCGCGACAGGTTTCGGGAGCGTGCTGGGCATTCTATTTGCGGGATCGGTGCTGATCGAGAAGGTGTTTGAAATACCCGGGATGGGGAGGCTGAGCCTGGATGCGATCGTGAGCCGCGACTACATGGTCTTCATGGGTATCTTGGCGGTGACATCGGTGCTGGGGCTGCTGGGGAGGCTGTTGTCCGATGCGTGCTATTTGTGGATCGATCCGCGGATCCAGTTCGATTGAGACGGGAAGACAAGATCCAATGGAAAACCAAGCGGGAAATCAGGAAACCCGGGAAAACAGGAAAGGGCAAATGGGGGATTGGCCGGACAAGGAGATTACAGACAAGATCCTTGCTGCGGCAATCCGGGTTCACCGGGAGCTGGGGCCGGGTTATCTGGAATCGATTTACGAAGAAGCTTTGTGCATCGAGCTGGTGCCCATGGGGCTGGCTTTCGAACGGCAGAAAAGCGTGGAAGTCCGTTATCGCGATCAGGTTGTCGGTCTACACCGCTTGGACTTGCTGGTGGAATCCAAGGGGGTCGTGGAATTGAAAGCCATCAAGGAATTCGAGCCGATTCATCTTTCCGTTGTCCGATTGTATTTAAAGGCGACAGGCTTGGAAACTGGTCTACTGTTGAACTTTCATTCCGTGCCATTGGCCATTAAACGGATTGGCCGGGAATACGAAGGCTCTGGCCCATGAGATATTTCCTGTGTTTATGGGTTTCTTGTTTTCCTGTATTCGTTCGGGTTGATTGACACATGAAATGGTCCTTCCATCCGGTGACGAGGCAACGGTGGGCGCGGTTTCGGGGGATGCGGCGCGGGTGGTGGGCGTTCTGGATGCTGCTGGGCGCATATGTCCTGAGCCTTTTTTCGGAATGGATCGCGAACGATCGACCGCTGTGGATCCGTTTCGAGGGAAGGAACTATTTTCCGGTAGTGAAGTTTTATCCGGAAGACGTGTTCACGGGCAGCGGGCGGATGACGCGTCCGGACTACAAGGCGTTGGCAGCAGGTCCGTTTTTCGGGGAGGAGAGCGGCAACCGGATGATCTGGCCACCGATTCCGCATGGTCCTCTGGAAAGCCTGAAGCCGGAGGAGATTGAACTGCCGGATCTGGTGACGGTGAGCGCGGTGCCGGATCCGCGGGTGGCATCGGTGGACGTGGATGCCGAAGGCCGGGCTGTTCGGGTGGCGGGCGAGGCTGAATGGTTTGGGCTGGCGGCCGGCATGCCCTTGGTCGCGGGATGGCCGGAAATGATTCGCGCAGGGTTGGAAGCACGATTCAAGGATCTCACCTCCAAGGCCGTCGATTGCCAAGCAAAGGTGGCCGATGGCCGGGAAGGCTGGATTTCACTGTCGCCCTACGAGAGGCGGGGGGGGGCGCCGGCACGGATCCGGGTGACGGTACGGGAGGCCTTGACGGCAGGGGCGGCGAAGACGGCGAAGGTAGATCCGGCCCACCCGGTGTATCCGGCCGGGTTCCCTGTGCCCGGGACGCCGGGATGGACTTTTTCAACGGAAAAAGAGCAGGTGCGCTTTCCCTTCCGGCCGGTGAAGGGGCATCCGATGGGTGTTGATTCCTCGGGACGAGACGTGGCGGCGAGGATGGTGTACGCATTGCGGACATCGTTGTCCTTCGGAGTGCTGCTGGTGGTGGCGACCATGATGGTTGGAACTCTTGCCGGGGCGGTTCAGGGCTACTACGGCGGGAACGTGGATCTGCTGGGACAGCGATTCATCGAGATCTGGGAATCCCTTCCGTTCATCTATGTCCTGATCCTGTTGGGCTCGGTGTTCGGACAGAGTTTTGGATTGTTGCTGGCGGTTTACGCGGTGTTCAACTGGATCGGTATTTCGTATTACATGCGGGCGGAATTTTTGCGGTTGCGCAAACTGCCATTTGTCGAGGCCGCGAGGGTGATTGGCTTGCCCGCCCGTAAGATTTTGTTCAGGCACATGTTACCGAATGCCTTGGTGCCGCTGGTCACGTTTTTTCCGTTCTCGCTGGTGGGGGCGATCGGCGTGATGGCGGCGCTGGATTATCTGGGGTTCGGGCTGCCGCCGCCGACGCCAAGCTGGGGGGAATTGTTGGCTCAAGCCCAGGAGTTTCCGCGGGCATGGTGGCTGGTGCTGTTTCCGTCGCTGGCGTTGTTTGGTGTAATGCTGGCAGGCGTGTTTGTGGGGGAAGGGCTTCGCGCGGCTCATGATCCCCGCGTTTATGGAAAGATCGACTGAATCCGACAGTGCCTGTAGCGAAATGCAAACCGGAAGTCACGCCTTTGCTGGGCGGTTGCCCTCGGCTGTTCGTTTGGCGTGTGCCTGATGCAAGGAGGCGATGCCCTCCATGATTTCCTGGATGCCGGGGCAGGCCAGGTGATGGATGACCCGGGGGCCGACGCGCCGTTCAGAAACCAGACCCACCCGTTTCAGCCAGGCCAAATGGCGGGACACATTGGCTTGGCAGACGGGAGTGAGCCGATGAAGGTCACCGACGCAATGATCGCCCCGGCAGAGCGCATCGATCATTTGGATTCGAACGGGATGTCCGAGTGCCTTGAAAAGCCGGGCCAGGGATTGAGCTTGGATGTATTTCATATGTATAACATATGCACATATGCGCATAAGATCAACATATGAACAAAAAAACGCCCCGGTCGACATGAGTCGGGCCGGGGATCGGGAGGGATGGGGGGCTGTCTATTTGAGTCCCATTTGTATCATTTTTTCGGCGATCTGGATGGCGTTCTGGGCGGCGCCCTTCCAGATGTTGTCGCCCGACACGAACAGCGACAGTCCGTTCTCGACTGAAGGATCCTTGCGGATGCGGCCGACGAGAGCGTCGTACTTGCCCGAGGCGTCGATCGGGGTGGGAAATGCCGACTTGGACAGATCGTCCACGACTTGGACGCCTTCGGTGTTCGAGAGGATTTCACGGGCGCGTTCGGGAGTGATCGGGTTGTGGAACTCGACATGGAGCGCTTCGCTGTGACCGTTAAACACAGGGACGCGCACGCAAGTGGAGACCACCTGGATGGATTCGTCGCCGAGGATCTTGCGGGTTTCACGGCCGAGCTTAGCTTCTTCGGAGGTGTACCCGGGCAGGTCCTTGGATTCGGAGCCGATCTGGGCGATGACGTTGAAGGCGATCTGCGCAGGGTAGACTTCGTGGGTGATGGGTTGACCGGCGGCCCAGGCGCGAACCTGGTTTTCAAGTTCGCGGATGGCGGCGCTCCCCGAGCCGGAAACGGCCTGATAGGTGCAGCACACAATCCGCTTGATCCCGGCTTCGTGGTGCAGCGCGTACAGGGGCATCAGCGCGATGGCGGTCGAGCAGTTCGGGTTGGCAATGAAGTTCTGATGGTTTTTCAGGCTGTCCGGGTTGATTTCCGGGATGCAAAGAGGGACGCGCGGATCCATGCGGAAATCATCGCCGTTGTCGACGACGCAACAGCCGGCTTCGGCCGCGCCCCAGCCCAGGGTCTTGGAGGCGCCCTTGGCGCCTTCGGTTCCGGCGAAAAACGCGAAATCATAGCCCTTGAACGATTCGGGGCCGGTGGCGACCTTCACGTCGACGGGGAGGCCGTCGATCATTTCGGTGCGTTCGCGGGTGGCGAACGCCGTCAACTGGGCCATGGGGAAGTTGCGTTGGCGGAGCAGGCGGACGATTTCGGTTCCGACGGCGCCGATGCCGACCATGCAGACGTTGTATTTTTTCATTAACTGATCCTTCTTGTGACAGGATGAACAGGATTGACAGGATGAAGACTACACCAAGGAGGCGATGAGGTCGCCGACTTCGGAGGTGCCCAGGCCCATGCGTCCGGCGGCGAGGGACTGGATCTTGCCGCCATTCAGAGCCGAAGTCACGGCCCGGTCGACGGCGGCGGCGGCGGCGCTTTCACCGAGGGTGTCGAGCATCATGCCGCCGGCGGCGATGGCCGCGATGGGGTTGATGATGTTCTTGCCGGTGTACTTGGGGGCGCTGCCGCCCATGCATTCGAACATCGAGACGCCGTCGGGATTGATGTTGCCGCCGGCGGCGACGCCGAGCCCGCCCTGGACGATGGCGGCCAGGTCGGTGATGATGTCGCCGAAGAGGTTTTCCGTCACGACGACGTCGTACC
>CAYODC010000202.1:0-4404 GCA_964402575.1 uncultured Verrucomicrobiota bacterium | reverse complement strand
GTTCCTGGAGCTTTGCCTTGATCTCGTTGAGCGATTTCTTGCCGAAATTCCGGTACCGCAGCATTTCCTGCTCGGATTTCTGCGCCAGCTCGCCCACGGTGGTGATGTTGGCGTTGTTGAGGCAGTTCGCCGCCCGCACGCTCAACTCGATTTCGTTGACGCTGATCCCCAGCTTCCGGGCCAGTTCCTCCCGGGCCGGATCAATGTTCTTCTCGCTCTCCTGGAACTCGACAATGTCCTTGTCGAAATTCACGAAGACATCGAGATGATGGCGCAAAATCGCGGCGGAAAGCGTCAGGGCCTCGTCGGGACCAATGCGTCCGTCCGTCCAGATGTCCAGCACGAGCTTGTCATAATCCGTCCGGCGGCCGACCCGCGTGTTGTCCACGGCGAACTTGACCCGGCGAACCGGCGAAAACAACGAATCGATCGGAATCAATCCGATTTCCTGGTCGGCCTTCTTGTTCCACTCCGCAGGACAGTACCCGCGGCCGATCTTGACTTCGACTTCGGCATCGAACACGCCATCGGTGTCCAGCGTGCAGATATGCTGGTCGGGATTGAGCACTTCCACCGAGGGGTCCGACTGAATGTCGGCCGCCGTGACGTCGCCCGGACCCTTGACCTTGATCCGCAGCATCTTGGGCGTGCGGGAATACATCTTGAACAGGATCTTCTTGAGGTTCAGCACGATGTCCGTGACATCCTCGACGCACCCTTTCAGGTGGCAGAACTCGTGCTCGGCCCCTTGGATTCGGACCGAGGCGATCGCGGCCCCTTCCAGCGAGGACAGCAGCACGCGGCGCAGCGAATTGCCGATCGTGCGGCCGTAGCCGGCCTCGAAAGGCTCGGCGGTGAACTGGGCATAGGTCGCAGTGGCCGTCTGCTCGTCCTTGACGACGAACCGAGGCATCTCGAACCGGTTGAGACGGGTACTCATGGGCTTCTCCTTCCAGCCCCGGGCGTTGGCCGGGACATATGGCGGGTGTTGGGGGTTTACTTCGAATACAACTCAACGATCAACTGCTCGTTGACCACCGGCGCGATTTCTTCGCGGGTGGGCACGTGCAGGATCTCGGCCTTGAACTCGGCCTTGTCCACATTCATCCAAACCGGCCAGCCGCGACTCTCGGCGGCATCCAGATGGGCCTTGGAATACTCCCGGCTGCGCTTCACGTCGCGGGCCTGGACCACTTCGCCCGGCTTGACCTTGTACGACGGTACGTCCACCTTGATGCCGTTGACGCGGACGTGGCCATGGCGCACAAACTGGCGCGCCGAACGCCGCGAAGGGGCCAATCCCATGCGGTACACAATGTTGTCCAGGCGCATCTCGAGCGCCTGCAGCAGGATTTCACCCGTGACGCCGCGCGTGCGCAGCGCGCGCTGGAAGAACAGCCGGAACTGCCCCTCCTGCATCCCGTACATGTTGCGAAGCCGCTGCTTCTCCTGCAGCTGGATCCCGTAATCCTTCAAGCGGGGACGCCGGCCTCCGTGCATGCCCGGAATGGAGTGCCCCTGCTCGATCGGGCACTTCGCCATGTAACAACGGTCGCCCTTCAAGAAGAGCTTCATTCCCTGCCGACGGCAACGCTTGCAAGCCGGTCCAATATATCTGCCCATGGTCGTTTCCTTCCTACCTTGAAATGCTCTCTAGACGCGGCGGCGCTTGCGGGCGCGGCAGCCGTTGTGCGGAACCGGCGTGATGTCCCGGATCCCCGTGATGTTCAGCCCCGCCGCCTGTACGGCGCGAATGGCGGATTCGCGGCCCGAGCCGGGCCCCTGCACCAGGATCTCCACCTCGTGGAGACCGAAGCCCAAGGCGGTCTTGCACGCCTCCTGGCACACGATCGTCCCGGCATACGCCGTGCTCTTGCGCGACCCCTTGAATCCGCAGCGGCCTCCGCTGCTCCAGGAAAGCACGTTCCCCTTCGGATCCGTGATGCTGACCGTGGTGTTGTTGAACGAAGCCAGGATGTGCACCACCCCCACCGGCACGCTCTTGGAACCCTTCACCCGGCGGCGAACGACCTTTTCCCCTTCTTCGGCGGCCCCTTCCGCGGCGGGAGCGGCATTCACGGGCGCCACCGGCGCCTTCACTTCATCTTTGGTTTCTTCTGCCATGTCTCATTCCCTCTACTTCGCGGCGGGCGCGGTGCTCTTGGCGGCCGAACGGGCTTCCTTGCCCCGGACGGCGCCGACAGTCTTGCGCGGCCCCTTGCGGGTCCGGGCATTCGTGCTGGTGCGTTGACCGCGAACCGGCAGGCCCTTGCGGTGCCGAATGCCGCGGTAGCAGTTCACCGCGATCAGCCGGCGGATGTTCCCCGACACCTCGCGGCGCAGATCGCCTTCCACCACGTAATCTTCCTGAAGCATCTTCGAGAGCGTCGCGATTTCTTCGCCCGTCAGCTCATCCGCCTTCTTGGCCGGATCCAGCTTCAGCTTCTCGACCAGCTCCTTCGCGCGCGCCGGCCCCACGCCATAGATGTAGCGCAACGCGTACTCGATGCGCTTCTTCCCCGGAATATCGACACCAATCACTCTGGGCATTGCTTTTCTTCTCCTGCTTAACCTTGACGCTGCTTGTGCCGCAGGTCGGTGCAGATCACACGCACCACTCCCTTGCGACGCACGATCTTGCAGCGTTCGCAAATCCGTTTCACCGATGTTCTGACTTTCATCTCTTCGCCTCGTTTCCTACCACTTCCACGATCTCTCCGCGCGACAAGTCGAACGGCGAAAGCGCCGCACGAACCCGCGCGCCCGGAAGACAAACCCATCCGGCCGCGGACGATTTCTCCCGCGGAACGAACGCCGTGAACTCGTGCCCGTTCCCTAATCTGGCACGGAAAGCTCGTGTGTCTATCACACCCGTTATCTCCGCGTCCAGCACAATTATTTCGCTTCCACGCACGTCAGGATTTCCGCCGGTCCGTCCGCCACCACCAGCACCGTGTGCTCGAAGTGCGCCGAACGCTTCCGGTCGCGCGTCTTCACCGTCCAGCCGTTGGGCATCACGTCCACTCGGAACCCGCCCTGGTTGATCATCGGCTCGATGGCCAGCGTCATTCCCGGCTTCAGGACCGGGCCCTTGCCCGGCTCGCCATAGTTGGGAATCTGCGGGTCCTCGTGCAGGCGGCGCCCAACGCCATGCCCGCAATAGTCCCGCACCACCGAGAACCCGGCCGCCTCGGCCACCGCCTGCACCGCATGGCCGATGTCGCCGACCCGGTTCCCGGCCCGCGCCGCATCAATGCCCGCCGCCAGCGAGGCCTCGCAGACCGCGCACAACCGCGCGCTTTCCGCATCCACCTCGCCCACCTGCACCGTCGTCGCGTTGTCGCCGATGAAGCCTTCGGCCACCACGCCCAGGTCCACGCTGACCAGGTCGCCGGCATTGATCACCCGCGGCCCCGGGATCCCGTGCACCACCTCCTCGTTGAGGGAAATGCACGTCTGCCCCGGAAATCCACCATATCCAAAGAACGCGCTCTTGACCCCGAGCTCCCGGATCCGTTCCGCCGCGAACACGTCGAGATCGCCCGTGGTCACGCCCGGCCGGACCCGTTCCGATACTTCCTTCAGCAACACCGCCGACAACCGGCACGCCGTCCGCATGCGCGGAAGCTCATCGGGTGTTTTGATCGGAATCATCGGCCGGAGCCGTTTCAGGCCAACTTGGACAAAAGTTCCGCGGTCGCCGCCTGGGGGGTTGTCCCCGCGTCGATGCGGACCAGCAGTCCCTTTTTATCATAGAAATCGATCAGGCTGGCGGTCTGCCGCTGGTAGACCTCCAGCCGGTTCAGCACCGTCGCCTCGCTGTCGTCGGGCCGCTGGTACAGATCGCGTCCGCCGCACTGGTCGCAGACACCCGCCACCTTCGGCGGAATGTTGGTCAGGTGATAGACCGCTCCGCAACCCCGGCAGATCCGGCGCCCGCTCAGGCGGCTGACAATCACCGGCGTCGGCACCTCCAGCAAAAACACCTGCTGCACCGCCGCTCCCAGCTTCTCCAGGGTGGCGTCCAGCGCCCGCGCCTGTTCCAAGGTGCGCGGAAACCCATCGAACATGTACTTGTCGGACGGCTTCCCCTGCGCCAACCGTTCGCCCACGATCCGCAGGATCACGTCATCCGGCACCAGCTCGCCCTTCTCCATGTACGTCTTGGCTTCCAGCCCGGTCGGGGTCCCCGCCTTCACGGCGGCCCGCAGCATGTCGCCCGTCGATACGTGCAGAAACTCCGTGGACGTGCGGACCCCCTCGGACAACGTGCCCTTGCCCGCGCCAGGGGCGCCCAGAAGAATGATGGCTTTCATGCGTCCGATCCCTTTCTTTCGACTCAGCGGCGGCCGCGCAAATGGCCCTTGCGGAGGAATCCGTCGTAGTGCCGGGTCACCAGGTGCG
>CAYODC010000201.1:0-4429 GCA_964402575.1 uncultured Verrucomicrobiota bacterium | reverse complement strand
CGAAGGAGGGATTCGACGTCACGGTGGTGGAGCGCAACGAGCAGGCGGGGGGTCGGGCGAGGCTGTGGGAGAAGGAGGGATACACGTTCGACATGGGGCCGTCGTGGTACCTGATGCCGGAGGTGTTCGAGCGGTTCTTCGGGCAGTTCGGGAAGAAGGTGGCGGATTACTACCGGCTGGAGAAGCTGGATCCGTCGTACCGGGTGTTTTTCGGGAAGGGGGAGGCGCACGACGTGGCGTCGGACCGGGAGCAGGTGAAGGCGTTGTTCGACCGGATCGAGCCTGGGGGGGGGGCGAAGCTGGAGAAGTACCTGACGGAGGCGGCGTACAAGTACAAGGTGGCGGTGGGGGAATTCCTGTATCGCGACTACCGCTCGCTGTTTGATTTCCTGAACTGGCGGATGATGACGGAGGGGCTGAAGCTAAACGTACTGGGGCGGCTGGATGCGGCGGTGCGGCGGCAGTTCGGGGACCGGCGGGCGCGGCAGATCTTGGAGTACGCGATGGTGTTTTTGGGGACGTCGCCGGGCGATGCGCCGGCGATGTACGCGTTGATGTCGCACGTGGATTTGACGCAGGGGGTGTTTTATCCGATGGGCGGGATGGCGGCGGTGGCGCAAGGGATCCGGCGGCTGGCGGAGGAGCAGGGGGTGGAGTTCCGGCTGGGGACGGAGGCGGTGCGGATCGCGACGGAGGGCGGCCGGGCGGTGCGGGTGGAGGGGCGCGGCGGGGATGGCGAGACGATTTCGCTGCCGTGCGACGCGGTGCTGGCGAACGCGGATTACGCGCACGTGGAGACGGAGCTGCTGGAGGCGGCGGATCGCCGTTATCCGAAGAGCTACTGGGAGGGGCGGGTGGTGGCGCCGAGCATGTTCCTGCTGTATCTGGGGGTGCGGAAGCGGTTGGAGAAGCTGGCGCACCACAATCTGTATTTCCAGGAGGACTGGGACGCGCATTTCGACACGATTTTCGGGAAGCCGTCGTGGCCGGAGGCGCCGTGCTTCTATGTGTCGTGCATCACGAAGACGGATCCGGGGATGGCGCCGCCGGGGTGCGAGAACGTGTTCGTGCTGGTGCCGGCGGCGGCGGGGCTGGAGGATGGGGACGCGATGCGGGAGGCGTATGCGGAGAAGGTGATCCGCCATGTGGAGGCGGTGACGGGCGAGGAAATCGCGCCGCATATCGAAGTGAAGCGGATCTACAGCCAGCGGGATTTCGCGGGGGACTATCACGCGTGGAAGGGGACGGCGCTGGGGTTGTCGCACACGCTGCTGCAGACGGCGGTGTTCCGGCCGGCGATGCGGAGCTGGAAGGTGCGCAACCTGCATTATGCGGGGCAGTACACGCATCCGGGGGTGGGGGTGCCGATGGTGATGATCGCCGCGGAGGTGGTGGCGGAGAACATGCGGAGGGAATCGGGAGGTGGCGGGGCATGAGCGCGGGGGTGCAGGGGAAGGTGTTCAAGGCGGGGAGCACGACTTATTTCAACTCGAGCCTGTTTTTCCCGCCCGCGATGCGGGCGGAGGTGTTCGCGCTGTACGGGTTCGTGCGAGTGGCGGACAACTACGTGGACGCGGTGCCGCAGGAGGCGGAGGCGTTTCGGCGGTTCGTGGAGCGGTACCGGGCGGCGCGGGCGGGGACGCCGGCGGGAGATCCGATCATCGACGATTTCGTGGCGCTGGAGCAGGCGCTGGGTTTTGATCAGGCGTGGACGGAGGCTTTTTTGGGGTCGATGGAAGCCGACCTGACGAAGCGGTTCTACGGGACGGAGGGGGAGATGTTGGAGTACGTCTACGGGTCGGCGGAGGTGATCGGGCTGTACATGGCGAGGATCATGCGGCTGCCGGAGGAGTCGTGGGGGGCGGCGCAGCGGCTGGGGCGGGCCATGCAGGTGATCAATTTCATCCGGGACGTGGCGGAGGACGCGGGGATGGGGCGGCGCTACCTGCCGCTGGAGCGGGCGGGGAGGCGGTTGTTGGGAGTGGGCGACGACTGGCTGCCGACGCGGGAGTGGGCGAGGGCGAATCCGGAGCCGTGGGCGGGATTTCTCCGGGGGCATTTGGAGCGGTACGCGGGTTGGCAGGCGGAGGCGGAGGCGGGTTACGGATTCATTCCGCGGCGGGCGCGGGTGGCGGTGCGGACGGCGGGGGACATGTACAAGTGGACGGCGCGACGGATCGCGGCGGATCCGTTCGTGGTGTTCGAGCGCAAGGTGAAGCCGAAGCGGTGGCGGATTTTGCTGCAGGCGGCGTGGAACGGGTTGCGGGGGTAGGCCGGTGGACCTGTACACGACGATCGATCTGGGGGTGCTGGCGCTGCCGCTGGCGCTGTCGTTCGACCGCAAGGTGGCGTTTTGGCGGCAGTGGCCGGAGGTGTTCGCGGCGATCGCGGCGGTGGTGGTGGTGTTCGGGGCGTGGGACGCGTGGATGGCGGCGCGGGGCATTTGGATGTTCAACCCGGAGCATGCGGGCACGTGGCGATTCCTGCATTTGCCGTTGGGGGAGTGGCTGTTTTTCGTGTGCGTGCCGTACGCGTGCCTGTTCGTGCTGGCCTGCGTGCGGGCGTATTTTTCCGACCGGGAATGGGGCGGGTCGCTGGGGGCGTACACGGCGGCGGCCACGGGCTTGTTCGTGGCGGCATGGGGGTTCCGCGAGCGGGCGTACACGGCGACGGTCCTGCTGGCGACGGGATTCGCGCTGCTGGGGCTGAAGCGGCTGACGCCGCGGAACCTGCGGTCGCGGAACTTCTGGGCGGGGCTGGGATTGACGTATTTGCCGTTCCTGGTGGCCAACGGGGTGCTGACGGGGCTGCCGATCGTGCTGTACGACGACGCGGAGAACCTGGGGATCCGGGTGGGATCGATTCCGCTGGAGGATTTCTTCTTCAGTTTCGCGATGCTGGCGCTGGCGGTGCTGGTGCATGACCGGGTGGCGCGGTGGCGGTGGCGGGCATGAACCGGAGTGTCGCCGTGGTAGGGGCGGGGATCGGGGGGCTGGCGGCGGCGGCGCTGCTGGCGAAGGCGGGGCGCCGGGTCACAGTGTACGAGCAGGCGGCGCAGGCGGGGGGCAAGGCGGCGTCGCGGCAACTGGGGGGGTACCGGTTCGACACGGGGCCGTCGCTGTTCACGCTACCGGACGTGTTCCGGGCGTTTTTCGAGCGGCTGGGGAGGGAGATGCGCGACTATCTGGAGCCGGTGGCGCTGGAGCCGCTGTGCGCGTACGAGTTCGCGGACGGCACGCGGCTGCGCAGCTTCTCCGACCGGTCGCGTTTCGCGGCGGAGCTGGCACGGGCGGGCGTGGCGCGGGAGGCGGAGCTGGAGGCCTATCTGGAGCGCAGCGCGCGCCTGTGGGGGTGGGCGGGGGAATTGTTCCTGACGCGCAGCCTGCACGAGCCAGCCACCTATGCGTCGCGCCGGGGGCTGAAGGCGTTGTTGAACGCGGGGCGGCTTTCGCCGTTCACGAGCCTGCACGCGGCGAATGAGCGGGCGTTCGCGGATCCGCGCGCGGCGCAGTTGTTCGACCGCTATGCGACGTACAACGGGTCGAGTCCGTTCCGGACGCCGGCGACGATGCGGGTCATCCCGCACGTGGAATACGCCTTTGGGGGCTACGCGCTGAAGGGGGGCATCGTGGCGTTGCCGCGCGCGCTGGAGCGGGTGGCGCGGGAGATGGGGGTGGAGTTTCGGCTGGGGACGCGCGTGGAGCGGATCGGGGTGGAGGGGGGCCGGTGCCGGGGGGTGGAGGCGGGCGGGCAGTTTCATGCGTGCGACATGGTGGTCAGCAACGCCGACGTACTGTCGACCTACCGGACGCTGCTGGGGATGCCGCAGGCGCCGGAGGCGCGCCGCTACGGGCGGCTGGAGCCGTCGTCGTCGGGGCTGGTGTTCCTGTGGGGGGTGGCGAAGGCGTTTCCGCGGCTGCAGGCGCACAACATTTTCTTTTCGGGGGACTACCGGGCGGAATTCGACGCGATCTTCGGGGCGCTGGACTTGCCGGAGGAACCGACGATCTACGTCAACATCACGAGCAAGGTGGGGGGCGAGAACTGGTTCGTGCTGCTGAACGCGCCGCGCGCGGCGGGGCAGGACTGGGGGGCGCTGGCGGCGCGGGCGCGGAAGGCGGTGCTGGGCCGCGTATCGCGTTCGCTGGGGTGCGATGTCGGGGCGTGGATCGAACAAGAGGCGGTCATCACGCCGCCGGACATCGAGCGGGAGACGGGGTCGACGTTCGGGAGCCTGTACGGGATCGCCTCGCACTCGCCGGTGTCGGCGTTCCTGCGGCATCCGAACCGATCGCGGCGGATCGGGGGGTTGTATTTCGCGGGGGGCAGTGCGCATCCCGGGGGAGGGATGCCGTTGGCGCTGTTGTCAGGGATGATGGCGGCGGATTTGGCGGAGGATCTACAGCTTATCCGGTACATGATGGGGCAA
>CAYODC010000200.1:0-4432 GCA_964402575.1 uncultured Verrucomicrobiota bacterium | reverse complement strand
CCGGAATCATACCATGCATGCCTATATGTGCAAGTATTTATATGCCGGATTAATACTTCACGCAAACGCTGTTGCCGGAATATCGCGACTTGTATGACACCTCCGATTGGAACACGATCAACTATGACGCCCGAGGGCGATTCGTCGAACCGCACGGCGGCGAAGTCGTCGATCTCGATACCGTCAACACCAAGGCTTATCTGGACGGAAATCCAGCCCGCGAGAATTACGCGGCGGTCCTGTACATCGAGAAGGTGCAATTCGCGGACCTCCTGCGCGAGGCTGGCGTGTTGGATGAATTCGACCTTGGCCTGGTCGAGGCCAAGGGACAGCCGACAATGGCCGAGCGGTCCATGTTGGAATATGCGGCGCGGGAGAAACTGCCCGTGTTCACGCTGACGGACCTCGACGCCTCGGGCCTTGTCATCCATCAGACCATCTCGGACGGATCGGCCAAGCGAGGCACGGACCCCGTTCCGGCCATCCGCATCGGCATCGACCTGGAGACGGTCAAGGAGCTGGGCATCGAGCCGGAGCGGTGCCGCCCGTCTCAAAAGCATCTCGATTCACTGCGGGGCATCATCGACGAGGACGCGATTGAATTTGTCTCGGCGTCCCGCGTCGAGATCAACCATCTGACATCCGAACAGCTCGTTGACCTCGTTCGTGGCGCGATGCGCGAACACGGGGTAAAGAAAATCGTTCCGAGCGTGGAATCGGCAATGACCGAGGCCGAGAAAATTATCCGTGAGAGGGTTCGCGCCGGTTTCATCGAGCGATTCAAGGCCGAGATCGAGGCCGAGGCGGAAAAACAATATGCCGCCTTGTCCCGAATGGACTGCTTGCCGTTTATCGCCGCGCATCTTGCGGATTATCCTCGGGCGAGTTGGCGCGAAGCCGTCTCGGAATTCGTCGGGCAGGAGCGCGGCGCCGGGCAGGAAGGGGGTGCCGAATGAAGCCGCACCCCCCCGCGCCGCCCGTGCGCCCCATCCTACAGAGAAGCACAGAGAATTACGGAGTATCTCTGAGTAAAGAGCCATCAGGGAAGAAGCTACTCTGTGATACTCTGTCATTCTCTGTAGTATTGCAGGAGAGGCTGGCCCGGCTCCTGCCTGATGGGTCATGCGCCCTTGCCGGGGAGTGGCAGGGCAGACCGCCAAAGGATTCCGCCAACTTCGTTCTGTGGAAAGTGGCCGCGCTGCTGAAACACGACAAGGAAACCCGGTTCATCGGGCTTGACGATTACCGTCCGCTGGTAAACCAGATATCCAAATACCTGAACATTGACGACGATGACGGATGGGCGTTGTTCTCCAAGTCCTATGACAAGGTGAAGGAGGGCATCGGGGCGGCAAACCAGCGTTTGCAGGTGGCAAGGGATAACGCGCAAGAATCCATCAAACGTGGCTTTGACATCGAATATGTTGGGCGGCGGCCAATCTACCGCAATATGAGCCGCAGGCTCCTTGTTGGAATCTTCCACTACCTCCTGTGCGACGGCAAGAAGGGCGAGCGGTTTCTTTCGTCTCGGGATGCCGAAGTGCTGATCGGGGTGGATAAATCGCAGGTGGCGCTGTGGATTCGTGGCATGGTACGGGACGGCTATCTTGAGAAGCTGGCGGACCATACGAAGTTTCGAGCGGCGCGATACCGCTGGATCGACGCCTGACGCCCCCCCCCAAGAAAGAGAGAGCACTATGACGTACTACTCAACTGACCCCGGCTGGCCGCACGGCCTGATCCCGGTAATCATGCACTTCGGTTTGACACCCGAGACGGAGGCCGAAATCCAGCAGGCGGCAGCAAAGGCGGGGGTGGCGCCATTGATTTACCTTTACGGTCTGGTGCAGAGCGAACCGGAAAGGTTCATTGCTCCGCTTCCGGTGGAGGCGGTTCCTGCCCGGGCCGGTGGAAGACAAATGCCTTGTGACCCGGAAGGCGCAGGCTGTAGGCCTGAAGCTGGCATCGCAGCGCCCCAAGAGGACAATGCTCCTCGATGATCATGTCGAGGATGATGGAGTCTTTTCCGGGAAACTCGGCGCGGAGGGCGCGGAGGTCGGCTCGCGTTTTATCGTCGGACTCCATCGACTCCTGAATTGTACCCCACATCTTGCGCTGGGGCGCTTCCGTCGCCAGCTTCAAAAGCGTTTCGCGCGGAATCAAATCCTTCATTACCCGCTGGAAGAACTGCAAAGGATTCTTCTTGAATGCCGCGTCCATGGCCTTTGACAGCAGGACCACGTTGTCCTCGTTTCCGCTGATCTGGTCGAGGATTTGCAAGGCGCGAGTCCTACCCCCGACGATGCCAGGAGGCCGGCCCGCCAAGTTACCTGACTGGCCGGGGCGGAACCGCCACGGCTTCTGATCGGAAGAGTCGGGACCAGTTATGTCTGAGTTCATGGGGGCATTGTATCACCGACACGTGAAAATGAAAAAAATGCGGCATGATCTGGGTTTCCCCGGTGCGCCCGTCCTGTGCGGGTGGTGGTGGCTCTGCGCCGCCAGCGGCACGCGCGCACCGCGCGCCGCACAGTCATCGAGGGCGCCGGAAAACTGCCAGCCGAACGGCGTTTCAGTTTTCCAAGCCCGCGCCGCTCGCGGCCGATGTCAGCGCGGCGCATAAGGCCGAAGGCCGCTAATCGGTTTCCATGAATGGCTCCGACCTTGGAATCGGGCGACGGTGGCCGGGAGCGTCGTTTCGACGCGTGCCACCTAGACCGGGACCAACGCGCCGCCCTTGAGGGCGCAGGCGCAAGGTGGATAAGGTCCACCGGATTTCAACCGGAGAACCCGAAGGGCGGCGTGGGCTTCAATTACGGAAATGAAGCCGCCGAACCCTCCCGCGGTTCCCCCCTCCCCTTCAATCGATGAACCGCTTTGGGTGGGGTCAGGAAGGGGGTGGGGTCGCAGGGGAGGGGGGAACTGGGGGAGGGTTCGGTTCCTCCGGTCGGTGGGCCGCTTCCACGGGCGGCGCTCTGGCCGCTACCTAATGGAGCAGGAGTCTGGGGGCGGATGCCTCCAGAGAGCGGTGGCGGCGGCGCGGGCTTTGGGGCAGGTCACGGCGGCGGTGGTGGCGCGTGGCTGGCGGCGGCGGTGCGGGCCGTGGCCGTCCATGTGGCCAGTCACCGGGGTGCGGGCGGCTCGGAGGCGCCGTGCGCGGGCGGGGCGGAAGGACCACCTAATGGTCGTGGAGATCCGCCGCTGGGCGCCGGCGCCGGTCTTGGCGCCAGGATCGCGCTAGGCGCGTCGGCAGCTTGGCGCGGCCCAATGCCTCGGCTGTGGCTTGACGGCAAGCGAGGCGCGGGCGTAGAGTTGAAGCGATGGAAAGCGGTCACTGATACGCATAGGCCGGCCATGAAAACCATATTCAAGACCATCTTTTTCGTCGTATTCGGCATTCCCTATTTCCTGTTTCTGGTTTCAATCCCGATCATGTTCATGCTTTGGATGATGTATTCCATTGATTACGGATCGTTTCGGCTCGGCTGGCTCGCGGCCACCGGCCAGCCATTTCCATGAAAACGACCTACCGCTAAGCTGGGGCGACGATCCGCCTTGAGGGCGGCGGCTGCAGTATCACGATCAAAGTCTTTTCTGGCTACACTCTGGCTACGTTGCTGTGTGTAGCACGGAATCAGAAATCGAGGAAATACGCGAATATCCAAGGGAAAACAGCGTTTTCGGGGACTACGGATCAGAAGGTTACAGGTTCAACTCCTGTCAGGTACGCCACTTAACTATTTAGATAGCAACAATTTGGCTCTCCACCAAATGCGGGGGCAAGACCGCTCGATTCACTAACAACAACATGCTCTCACCCGGAGCCTGTAGTTGTCAAAGTTCTTAAAGCCGTAAGCGCGGCGACTGATCATTTCCATCTTGGTATGGAACCCTTCCGTGATGCCGTTGTTGCGGCTGAAGCGCCACATGCGGGCGATTTCTTCCTGCCAGTCCTCCAAGGTATGGCCGAGGGCTGCCAGAGAGGCGAAGGGCGATTCTTTCAACTGCCAGATGCGGTCGAGGAGTTCGCGGACGAGCGGTCGGCAGGCCGGCGGCGCCAACCCCCGCGGCCGCAAGAGGTCCCACAGTTCCTGCTTGAACCGGTAGAGAGCGGCGACGGCCGGGTGGGCTTGGAAATAGGCGTCGAGCGCCTGGCGCTGCTCGGGATCCAATCGGTCGGCCCGCCGCCGCAACAGCGAGAGCAACCCCCGGTTCCAGCGCTGGGACGGATCGATCTGACGCCAGAGTTGATGGACGTGATGCCCGATCAGGCGGATGACGTGGAAGCGATCCGCGACGATCAGTGCCTGCGGGAAATGTCGGCGCACGATGGCACGGTAGGTGCCCGACAAGTCCATGCACACCACCCGCACCCGCTCCTTGCCTTTCAGGCGGGCCAGATAACCTTCCAAAGCGGATTCCGATCGGCCCA
>CAYODC010000199.1:1788-4432 GCA_964402575.1 uncultured Verrucomicrobiota bacterium | reverse complement strand
GTCGGAGAGGTCGGGTTTCTTGGCGACGAGGTTGATGCCGCCGCCGCTGCCTTGGAGGCCGCTTTGGCCGCCAAGGGCACCGTTGAGCGGGCCCTTGAAGACTTCGATGTCGGAGAAGGCGGCGGCGTCGAGGAAGATGGGCATGCGGGCGGGGAGGGCGAGGCCGTCGAGGAGGACGTCGTTGCCGCCGAAGCCTCGGATGGTGGGGCGGCCGGCGCTGACGGTGAAGGAGGATTTGCCGCCGGTGAAGACGCCGGAGACCTGTTCGAGGGAATCGTAGACGGAGGTGACGTGGCGGCTTTCCAAGAGGGCCTGGGGGATGACTTCCATGGAGAGGGGGATTTCGGAGGCGTCGGCGGGGACGAGGGTGGCGGTGGAGGAGGGGGAGGTGTGAAGGGAGGCGGGGGGAGCGGTCACGAGGACCTCGGAGAGGATGACGGGGGAAGGGGAGGGGGCGTCGGGCGGGGCGGCGAACAGGGCGAGGGGGGCGGTCATCCACAAGGTGGCGGCGGTCACGATCGACTTGGACATGGGCGGTCTCCGGTGTTGTTTCCCTTCCGCCGGTTTGAATCCGGGCAGGAATTGAAGATGGAAACGCGTTGAACTTCGGAAAAGTTCACTCCGCATGAGAAATTGCAGGAGCAGGGGAATCGACTTCTGGCCGACGATGAGGGCGCCCAGCGAGATCCATCGGAGCGTTCCGCTGTGGGGAAGGTGCGCTACAAATCGAGTTTAGCACCCTGGATTTTCAGCCACTCCTTGCGCTCGCGGTAGTCGGGCATGACTTTGTCGACCTCGTTCCAAAACGCATCGGTATGATCCCGGTGGCGGATGTGGCACAGTTCATGAACGACCATGTAGTCGATGATTTTGGGCGGGGCCATCATGCACTTCCAATGGAAGGAGAGTTTGTTGCCGGCCGAACAGCTCGCCCAGCGATAGCCCAGCTCTTTGACGGACACGCCTGCGGGAACGACGCCCACCTTGGGGGCAAAATAGGCCGCGCGCTTTTCCAGGCGTTGGAGGCCGTGCTCGACATAGAACTGTTCAAACGCGGATCTTGCCGCTGCGGCTCCGTCATTTTCGACCAGCGCCCGCTTCAGGAAAAAGCGGCCTTCTTTGAGTTGCAGGTCGTTGGACTGCTGCGTCACGAGGGACAGTCGGTAGGAGCGGCCGAGATAGAGAAAGCTCTCCCCGTTGACCCAGCTGCGCACGACGGCGGCGGTGTTCAGGTCGCGCCACTCGGCCAGATTGCGATAGATCCACATGCGCTTGCTTTTCACCACTTCATCCACCTGCTCCGGGCTCAGGCCGACGGGGGGGCGGACCGCCACCACGCCGTTGCGCTCGATCACGATATCGGTGGTTTTCCGCCGCGTGCCGGGCAGGAGTTGATACTGGATGTCCAGCACCTGGCGGGTCATGCCGCGCCGCCTTTGAGCAGTTCGTTGTGCCGGTTCTTGGCCAGCTTCATGATTTCGATGGCCACCCGCTCCCGGTGCTTCTTCAGCTCGGGGATGCCCGAGAGGGTCAGCGCGGTCTTGATCTCGCTGCGGACCCGTTTCTGTTTGTCCGCGTTGGTCCAGAAATCGATGCTGCCGATCGTCTCCTGAAGGCGGTCGACCAGGGATTCCATCAAGGCCTTCATGTGCGGGGCCGCCTCCGGCGGCACCTGACCTCCGGGGAACGCCTGATTGGCGATGTGGTCGTAAAAGGGGCCGGCCTCGTGGCTCAGGCCGTTTTCGCCCGACTGACGTCCGGCCAGGGCTTCATCCCGTAGCTTCTCCAGCGCTAGGGCCAGTTGTTCCCACTGGTCGTGATGCAATTTGATCAGGTGTTCCACCTTTTCGGCCAAGCTCTTGTAGAAGGCCGGATCTTCCTGTTCGTGAACGGTGCAATGCTTGCGGATGGCATGTTCCATCTCGCTCGCCTTGGCTTCGGCGCTGCCGCCCGCATGCCGGTTCAGCTTCTCGATGAAATCCTCCGCCAGCAGTTCCACGGGCGGCACCTTGGGATTGATGCCCAGGCTGATGAGATGCTCGTTGATGAGATCTTTGACTTTCTGGCCCGCATCGCCCAGATCCAGGCTGGTGTCTTTGTAGCGCTCGCGGGCCACGCGCAGGAGATAGCCGAAGCGCTTGGCCGGCACGCGGAAAGGCTGCGCGGCGGGGTGGGGCAGCACGATGTCCAGGCTCATCAGGAACTTTTTCAGGTAGACGTCGAAGTCCGCGCGGATCTTTTCATCCTTCAGGAGGCGCACGGCCGCCTGCACGACGGCCACCTCCGCCTCCAGATTGGGAAGGGTGCCCCGCACAAAGGCCGGCAGGCCTTCGATGCGGTGTTCGGCAAACAGATGAAGGAGGCGTTGGAAGCGCTCCTCCAGCACCGGCATTTCCGAGGCGATGTTTTTCAGCCCGTGGGCCAGCTCCTCTTGTTCGTCGGTCGCGGCATAGAGGGTCAGGGCTTCGGTCAGATGGTTGGACAGGCCGATGTAATCGACCACGTAGCCGCGGTTCTTGCCGCGGCGCACGCGGTTGGTGCGGGCGATCGCCTGCAGCAAGGAATGCTCCTTGATGCGCTTGTCGATGTACATCACCTGTTCGATCGGCGCATCGAAGCCGGTCAGCAGCATGTCGCAGACCAC
>CAYODC010000199.1:0-1688 GCA_964402575.1 uncultured Verrucomicrobiota bacterium | reverse complement strand
TTTTCGTAGCGCCACGCCGCCAGCTTGGAATGGCACACCACCTGCGCCTTGAACCCGTTCGGCAGGATGTGGGCGACGTAGTGATCCACCAGATCCGTCGCGATCGCCTGGATGCGGTTTTCCGCCTCCAGCAGGTCGCCGCTGGCCCCGTACTTCTTCTTGATGGCCAGCAGTTCCGCCTCGCTGCGGTCCCGGAACAGGTCTTCGAACGCCGTCTCGAAGCCGGTCTTGTCGTTCAGCGCGGAATCCGCCGTTTTGCCTTCATAGAGGATTTGCAGCGTCGCGCCATCGTTCACCGCATCCATCAGGCGGTATTGGTCGATATAGGATCCGAACCGCTTCACGGTTCTTTTTTCGCCATGCCGTTCCGTCAGGAGGGGGGTGCCCGTGAAGGCCAGGCGCACCGCATTCGGGAACGCCTCGAAGATGTTCTCGCCCAGATCCGAGCCCTGGGTGCGGTGGGCCTCGTCGATCATCAGCAGGATGCGGTCCGAGTCGTTCACCACGCCGAACGTCTGGGCGGAGGGAATGGATTCATAGGATTCCAGTGCTTCCTGCACCTTGAGCGGCAGGGCCGGGGTGCGCAGCAGGAACTTGTGCGCCATCACCATGTTCACGTCCGAGCTGTCCGTGGAGAGGTGCTCGCGCAGGTGGTCGCTGCTTTCGATGACGTGGATCTTCCCGCCGATCAGCGTCGCGGTCCGCGACAGTTGATCCTCCAAATCCACGCGGTCGTTGATCAGGACGATCTTGAAATCGTTCAGGTCCTTCGAGGCGCGCAGCATGCGCGCCACGAACACCATGGTCAGGCTCTTGCCCGAGCCCTGCGTATGCCAGACCACGCCGCTTTTTTCGGCGGGCGTCTTCCCCTCGCGCAGGCGCTGGCAGATGCGGCCCGCGGCCCGGAACTGCGGATAGCGGCAGACCACCTTGACCCGCGGCCCGCTCTCCGTATCCATGAACACCGACGACGTTCGCAGGATCTGCAGCAGGTTGGGCTTGTTCAGCATCCCGGCCACCAGTTGCTCCTGCGGATTCAGGCCCGCGGCCGCCGATTCCGGATTCGGCCACTGGGTTTTCCAGGCGAAGAAATGCTCTTTGCCCGAGGTGATGGTGCCGAAATCCGCCTGCTGGCCGCAGGTGCGGATGAGCAACAGAACGGGGTGGAAGAGGCGCGGCTCGCCCTCGCGCAGCCCCATCGCCTGCGTCTGGCTGCGCCGGCCCATGTAGCGCTGCAACTGCTCGAACGCCTCGTCCATGGGATTCGCGCAGGTCGGCCCGCCTTTTTTGCACTCCACCACGGCCAGGGGGATGCCGTTCACGAACAGCACGATGTCCGGCACGATGAACGACTTCACGCAGCCCGGCGTATCGATGCGGAACTGGTTGACGGCATGGAATCGATTCCGCTCCGGATGCGCGAAGTCGATCAGCTTCACCACGGGGTCCTGCTCCCCGGTCAGCTCGTTCACGTCCACCTGCGCCTTGAACAGGAGCTTCTGGACCTCCTCGTTCGCCTCCAGCAGGGTCCGGTTCGGCTGGCGCAGGATCTGGTCGTGCAGATCCTGCAGTTGCCGCCGGGTCAGCCACGGCTTGCCCTCCGGCGTGAGGTTGAGCGCCGCCACCGCCTCCGCGAAAACCTCCGGCAGGATCCACTGGCGGAACGTCCCGCGCAGGCTCGGCGCCGG
>CAYODC010000198.1:0-4465 GCA_964402575.1 uncultured Verrucomicrobiota bacterium | reverse complement strand
GTTTCCCATGCGCTCCCGTTCCACTTCGCGACCGCCTGGGCACTCACCCCGCCGATGTTCGTGAAATACCCACCCGCATAGACGATCCCGTTCGAACTCGCCGCAAGGCTGTTCACGTTCGCGAATTGCACCACGCCCGCGCCCATGTTGCTCCAGTTCGTCCCGTCATAGCGCGCGATGCGGTAGCAGTTCGACCCGCCGATGTTCGTGAACGATCCGCCCGCATACAGAACGCGGCTCGTCGACATCGCCATGCCATAGATCGCGTTGTTCGCCCCCACCGCCGTCGCCTGTTTTGGCACCAGCCCCTGCCCCACCGCCTCCCACCTCGGCGTCGGCGCCCCGCCGATCGTCCCCGCCCGCGCCGGTCCAACCATCGTCAAGACCCCCGCCATCGCCGCCAATATTCGAAACCATTTCTTCTGCCTCTCACTCATGTGATACCTCTGGCTACCAGCGCGGATTCCATTCCCGGGCAAGACGTCTGTTTCCACCCGGCAATTTGTTTTGTTTGGACGTCATCCAACGTTTTACATCGTGATTGAGCACCCATGTGCCCGCAAGAAGATTGTCACCAAATGGCCATAAAGCGGCACGAGACGACACCTGTAAGCGGCTCAGGCTTCTCCGACGGCCTTTTTCTGGCCACACCCCAGTCAGCCCTTTTCAAGTGATGAGAGGCCGAATCAATCCCTCGCCGCTAAACTCCTTGCCAAACTCCTGACGGTTTTTCAGAGGAGTCGTGCATGGTCGGAACCCTAATCATCCCTTCACAATTCATTGACTCCCCCAACCGCCTGCGCTAGTCTGGCATTGTGGTGATTGCGGCATAGCATTGGCCGTCACGGAGACTCGCATGAAGATCGAGCAAATGCGCTGGTCTGACAAAGTGGGATGGGACCCCAAACCCCCCGGATTCATGGCCGCCGATACCCAGTTGGTTCTTGTCTTCACCAGCACCCCCCTCCTGCTCGACCCTGAACGACGCAATGAAATCCGTCAGGCCTATCCGCATGCCCGCCTGCTGGGCTGCTCCACCGCCGGCGAAATCTTCGGCACTCAGGTCTCCGATGATTCCCTCGTCGTCACGGCCATCCAGTTTGAACACTCCTCAATCCATGCCGCCCGCATCCAGCTCCGTCCGGACGAAAACAGCTTCCTATCGGGCGAACGCCTCGCCCGCTCCCTCCCGCCGGACCAACTGCGCCATGTCTTCGTCCTCTCCAATGGCCTCCTGGTCAACGGCAGCGACCTGGTCAATGGACTCATCTCCGGCCTCCCCCCCGACGTCTCCATCACCGGCGGCCTCGCCGGCGATGGCGGGCGCTTCCAGCAAACCCCGGTCCTCTGGGATGACCGCGCGGAACTCGACACCGTCGTGGCCTTGGGACTCTACGGAGACCGCCTCAAAATCGGATACGGATCGCAGGGTGGCTGGGACTCCTTCGGGCCGGAACGCTTGATCACCCGGGCCAAGGGCAACATCCTCTACGAATTCGACCACCAATCCGCACTCGCTCTCTATAAAAAATACCTCGGCGATCACGCCCGCGGCCTGCCCGCCGCCGGCCTCCTCTTCCCCCTCTCCGTCCGCACCCCCGATGGCACGCGCTGCGTCGTGCGCACCATCCTGGGCATCAATCAAGAAGACCAAAGCATGACCTTCGCCGGCGATGTCCCCGAAGGCCACTACGCCCGCCTCATGAAGGCCAATTTCGACCGCCTCATCGATGGCTCCTCCGGCGCCGCCAAAACCTGCCACGACTTCCTCGGCCCCGCCTCCCCCGAACTGGCCATCCTCATCAGTTGCGTCGGACGCAAAATGATCCTGCGCCAGCGGATCGAGGAAGAAGTGGAAGTCGTCCGCGAAATCCTTGGCCCCCGCACCGTTCTTGCCGGCTTCTATTCCTATGGCGAAATCGCCCCCCCCTCCCCTTCTGCCCGCTGCGAACTGCACAACCAAACCATGACCATCACCACCCTCTCCGAGGGGTAACCTTGCTCTCCTCCTTCCACCGCCTGCTCATGCGCCAGATCAAGCTCCATCTGGGCGCAATGGAATTCCCCCCGCCGGAGCTCCAGCCCTTCCTCGACGCCGTCAACACCGCCTATCACGAGTTCGACGCCGACCGCGGCATGCTCGAACGCTCCCTCGAATTGAGCTCGCAGGAACTTCTCGAAGCCTACTCCCACATGCAGGCCGTCTTCCATGCCTTCCCCGACCTGTTCATCTGGATCGACGACCAGGATGCCATCATCGCCTGTCAGGGCGGCGGCAACCCGGACGCCTGCTTTGGCCTCCCCTCCCCCGTCGGCCGGCGCATCGCTGATATCCCCCAGCTCGATGTCCGGGAATCGTTCCTCCTGGCTCTGCGCCAGATCCGCGAAGGCCTCCCCAGCAACCACATCGTCTACGAACGCATCGGCCTCTCCGCTCCCCTCATCTGCGAAACCCGCTTCGTCTCTCTCCCCGGCGACAAAATCCTGGCCATTGTCCGCGACATCACCTCCATCAAGCAGGCCGACGACCGCCTCCGCTTCCACGCCCAGCTCCTCGACGGCGTCCGCGAATCCATTGTCGCCTCCGACCTCGACGGCCGCATCCAATATTGGAGCCGCGGCGCCGAACAACTCTATGGCTATTCGGCCCGCGAGGTCCTGGGCAAACCCTACCGCGATTTCGCCGGCGCCATCCCGCCGCCCCCAGAAGATTCCTTCCGCCGGAAAATCCTCTCCGAAGGCTCTTGGCGCGGCGAACATCTCCAGCGCCGCAAGGACGGCTCCACCTTCTGGACCTCCACCGTCATCTCCGTCGTGCTCGATCCCAACGGCCGCCCCGCCGGCTTCATCGGCATGGACCAGGACATCACCGCGCGCAAAGAAGCCGAGGAATCCCTGCGCAAAAGCGAAGAACGCTTCCGCCAGGTCTCCGACAGCGCCGGCGAATGGATCTGGGAAATGGACGCCTCCGGCCTCTATACCTACTCCAGCCCCGTCGTCGAACAAATCCTCGGCTACTCACCCGGCGAAATCGTCGGCAAAATCCATTTCTACGAACTCTTTCCCGCCCACCTTCGCGACTCCATCAAGCAAGCCGCCGACCTCCGCGCCGCACGCGGCGAACCTTTTCGCCGCATCTCCAACCCCGTCGTTCACAAAAATGGCCGCATCGTCATCCTCGAAACCACCGGCGTTCCCATCCTCGATCCCCAGGGCCGCCTCCTCGGTTATCGCGGCACCGACACCGACATCACCGATCGCACCCGCGCCGAAGAAGAACGCGAACGCCTCCAATCCCAGCTCAACCAGGCCCAGAAAATGGAATCCGTCGGCCGCCTCGCCGGCGGCGTCGCCCACGACTTCAACAATATGCTCAGCGTGATCCTCGGCCACGTCGAAATGGCCCTCGACCAGCTCGACCCCTCCCATCCCCTCCACGCCGACCTCCTCGAAATCCAAAAAGCCGCCGGACGCTCCGCCGACCTCACCCGCCAACTCCTGGCCTACGCCCGCAAGCAAACCGTCGCACCCCGGCTCCTCGATCTCAACGAAACCGTCGAAAGCATGCTCAAAATGCTCCGCCGCATGATCGGTGAGGAAATCGATCTCGCCTGGCTCCCCGGCAAGAACCTCGGCCCCGTGAAAGTGGATCCTTCGCAAATCGACCAGATTCTCGCCAACCTCTGCGTCAACGCCCGCGACGCCATCCACGGCGTCGGCAAAATCACCATCGAAACCACTCGTCTCCCCATCGACGAAACCGCCGCCGCCCGCCATCCCGGCGCCGTCCCCGGCGACTACGTCCGCCTTTCCGTCTCCGACACCGGATGCGGCATGGACTCCATCACCCTCGCCAATATTTTCGAACCGTTCTTCACCACCAAGAAAGTCGGCGAAGGCACCGGCCTCGGCCTCTCCACCGTCTATGGCGCCATTCGACAAAACAACGGCTTCATTGAAGTCCTCAGTCAACCCGGTCAGGGCTCCACCTTCCATATCCATCTTCCCTTGGTGCAGGAAAAATCCCGCTCCTTGCCTCCCCCCTCCTCCCCCGCGCCCCCCCGCGGCCTCGCCAAAGGAACCATCCTCCTCGTCGAGGACGAACCCGCCATGCTCGACATCACCGCCAAAATGCTCTCCCGGCTCGGTTTCACCGTCCTCACCGCCTCCACCCCCGGCCTCGCCATCCAACAAGCCCACGAATATCCCGGCCTCATCGACCTCCTCATCACCGACGTCATCATGCCCGAAATGAACGGCCGCGACCTCGCCCGGAACCTCCTTCCCCTGTTCCCCAACCTCCACCGCCTCTTCATGTCCGGCTACACCTCCGACGTCATCGCCCACCATGGCATCCTCGAACCCGGCGTCCACTTCATCCAAAAACCCTTCACCCTCACTGAACTTTCCACCCAGTTGCGCGAAGCCTTCAACGCCCCCTCGGCCTCTTCATCCCCCGCGCAAT
>CAYODC010000197.1:0-4518 GCA_964402575.1 uncultured Verrucomicrobiota bacterium | reverse complement strand
GCCAGCGCCCCGCTGGTCTTGGCCATCTGCATCAGGCTCATCATCCCCTCGTACATGCGCGCCCCGCCCGAGGCGCAAACAATGATCACCGGCAGCCGCTCGGCCGTCCCCCGCTCAATCAACCGCGTGATTTTTTCTCCCACCACCGACCCCATGCTCGCGCCCAGAAACTCGAAATCCATCACCCCCAGGGCCACCGCCCGCCCCTCCATCCGGGCCCGCCCGCACGTCACCGCATCCGTCTCCCCCGTCTTCCGCCGGTTCGATTCCAGTTTCTCCTGGTAGGATGCCACGCCGACAAACCCCAGGAAATCGATGCTGTATAGGTCCCTGTCCCATTCCACGAACGAACCCGGATCCGCCAGCATGGCGATGCGCTCCGCCCGCGGCATCGGAAAATGGTGCCCGCACAGCGGACACACCCGCAGGTTCTTCTCCTGCTCTTCGCGGAAAATCATTTCGTTGCACCCCGGGCATTTCAGCCACAACCCATCGGGCATGTCCCGCTTGCGGGCCTTTTTCAATACCGGTTGCTTCTTGCCAAACAGCGTCATGTGTCCATTCCATTTCTCTGGCACGGGGGACTCTTCATCCGCCCCTCGCCACGGTCAACACCATCACCGATGCCGCACCCGCGGCTTTCAACGCCCGGGCACATTCATTCACCGTCGCCCCGGTGGTCATCACATCATCCACCAGCACGATCCGCGCCCCTTCCACCCGGCGGGGCCACGGCACCGTAAACACGCCCTTCACATTATGGAGCCGTTGGACGGCTGTCAAACGCGTTTGGGTGGAAGTCGGCCGGGCCCGCCATAACAAGCGCCCCCGGAAGGGAATGCCGATCCTCCGCGCCAGCCCCCTGGCCAGCAGCGCGGACTGGTTGAAGCCCCGTTCCCGCTCCCGTTTCGGATACAATGGCACGCAGGTGGCGAAATCCCCCCTGCGAACCTCCTGCGGACAGGTCTTCCACAACGCCAGCAACCAGTCCACCAGATCGTCCAGCAGCCACGTCCCCGCATGGTATTTGAACCGCCGCAGACATTGCTGCGCAACCCCTTCATAGCGCACCGCCGAACGCGCCCAGTCGAAGGACGGCGCCATCTTCCGGCAACCGGCGCATTCAAACGGCCCGCTCACCTCCCCCGCGATCGGATCCCCGCACCGCTCGCAAAAGGGAAACCCCACCACCTTCACTTTCGCCCGGCAATCCCAGCACAGCGCCCCGGGGTCTTCCTCCAGCGACGCGCCGCAACTCTCGCAAACCCTCGAAAACAGCATGTCTAACGCGGCCGCCTTCATGTCCTCATCATGGGCTTCCTCCCCCTGTTTGTCGAGGATTGCCATCCCCCCCTTCCCGCATCCAGCCGGCAGGCGGTTCAAGGAACGTCCGGATCCTCCAGCAAGGCCCGGATCACGCCATACCACGTGCCTGTCGTGCGGTTGGTCACCACCATTCCGGAAACGCCCCGTCCCAGATGCTGCGTGCTCACCGCCGGGTTCGTCAACCCCGTGGAGTACGCCAACTGGTAGAATCGCCCTGTGCTCGCCGGGAACGTAAACCGCATTTCTCCCGTGTCCCCCCCCGCTTGCGCCTTGGGAACATACATGCCGGTCAGCGCCAACACGCTGTCCCCATTGGCCGGATCGGTGTCGGCCAGGTATTCCTCATAGGTCGTCGCCCCGTCGCCGTCAACGTCCGCATCGACCGAATAGTCCTCGTGGGTCGGATCGATTTCGCGGCTGGCCAGCCACTCCTGGAACGGCGTCAGCGGCTCGGTTTGCTGTTCCAACGTGGTCACGCTGGCCATCGGCGAATTCGCGCTGGTGCCCGCGGCGTTTTCGGCGCGCACGCGGAAATAATGGGCCGTCAGCTCGTCCAGACCCGTCACCACCTGGCTCGTGCCGGCCACGGCGACGTTGGACCCGCCCGCCACGAACGACGGCGCATAGGCCGGCCCCCAGCCGTGGACGGCCAGATAGCGGACGCCGACGCCAATCGTGCCCGTGGCATCCAGCGACTGCCAACGAATGCGGGTTTGCGTGTGGCCGAGATGCGCCGCCGCGGACAGCGTGGGCAGCGCCGCCCAACTGGAACCGCTGGGCGGATTCACGACGCCCAGCGCGGTCCAGGCCGCACCGTCGTTGGTGGAAATGGAAACGGTGATATTGGAAGCCGTGGTGCCGTTGTAGGTCCGCGCCCAGAAGTCGACCGTCAGGTTGGTGTACCCCACCGTCGAGAACGCCGGCGAGACGATTTCCGACGTGGACTGCTGCATCTGGACATAGCCGTTGGTGCCGGCCAGATCGGCACCAGACCAATCGCCCGAAATCAGGGCCACATCGGTGGCCGCGTTGCTGGCCAGAACCGTGGCGGCGCTGCCGCCGCTCAACACCTGGAACGTCGGTTCGGTGCTCACATCAAGCCGGTAGCCCGTGGCCAGCGCCGAGGCACTCCAACTGGCCGTGAAGCCCGCCGCGTTCGTCGCGCTGGCCCACAGCGATGCCGGCGCAGATGGCACGCCCGCCGCCACCGTGGCCGTCACGGTCTGCGTGGCCGCGCCGTTCGCGTTCGCGGCCGTGAACGTGAACGTTTGCGAACCGAGATCGGCTTCGGCCGGGGTATAAATCAGCACGCCGGTTCCCGCCTCGAAGCTGCGGCTGCCGCTGGCCGTCGTGCTTTGCAACGTCAAGGTCGGCTTCGGGTAGCCCGAAGCCGTCACGGCGAACGTGCACGCCACGCCCGTTGTCGCGCCGAACGTGCCGGCGCTGGTGAAGCTGGGCGGCGTCGCCGTGCCCGAAGGCGTCGCCGTGCCCGTGGCGGACCACGCGCTTTCGCATGAACCGCCGGCGGCGCCCACGCGGAAGTAATAGGTCTCGCCGCCGGTCAGCCCGGTCACGGCTTGGCTTGTCGTGCCGGTTACGAGGCGGTTCGAATAGCCCGCCGCGAATTCCACGGTCTCTGCGTAGCCCTGCAGCAGGACGTCGTCGATGCGGCCGGGCACCGAACCGTCCGCCCGATTCCAGCGCAGACTCAGATTGGCCGAACCGAGCGCCGCGGCGTCAATGGCGAGTCCGGAAACCGCGTACCAGTCGGGGCCCGGAGCAGTTGGCGCAGGCAGATTGGATACGGTGATCGAATTCCACGTGGTGCCGCCATCCTTGGACCAATCCAGCGCAAGGTTCATGTTCGTGGCCGGCGATTCTTTGTAGTAGCCAAAGCTCAGCGCCAGCGCGGAATATCCGCGCGTATCGAGGCCTTCCACCGCGAATCCGCCGGTGCCAATCAGGTTGTTCGTGGCAAAATAGATGTTGGCGCCGCCCGAGGCCGCGTTCCCGGCCGGATCGACGTAGCCGGTCGAAGGCGTGCTGGTGCGGACGTCGGCCGGATTGTCCGCACCGCCGGAGGACATTTCATAGCCATCGTTGTCAAAGCCGTCATTCGCCTCGTGCTCGGCCAAGGATGTCGTGCCGGCGGTCGGTGTGCCCATCGTTTCGCGGAAAACCGATATCCACCCCGCGCCGGCAGCGGAAAAGGCCGGGACCGTGCACACATCGAGACGGTAGCCGGCGGCGCCCGGCACCGCGCTCCAATTCGCGGTGAAGGATTCGTTGGTAACGGCGGTGGCCCAGACCGACGCGGGTGCGGCGGGGGCCTCGGTCGTCGCATCGGTCGTCAGGCCGTTCGTGGAATACACTGTGCCGGCGTAGGACCAGCACTTGTAGAAATAGGTCGAGCACGCCGTCAGCCCCGTATGGCTGAATGCGCCCGCCGCACCCTTGTAGAGCACCGTGCCGCCCGCGAACGCCGCCCCGTCCGCCGGCGGGGCGCCGGAGGGCGTCGTGAACGTACCCTCGTCGCCCCAGACCACGATCACATCGTCGCCCAGCGCGTTGCCGGTGACGGACAGATCGATCTGGGTCGGGCCAACCGCGGTCGCCGAAAACGCCTGCGGCGCGGCCACATCGTCGTCCTTCTCCAGCTCGAAGATCTTCATCGCGCCCATGTGCTGCATGTTGACGGCCGACGAATCGGTCGAAAGCGACGGCGAAGGCAGCCCGCTGTCCCACGCGATGCGCGTGTCGTACACGATGCCGTTGGCGTAACCGTAGCCGCCGAAATAGTAGGTGCGGTGCCGCGCATCGAGGCCCGGGCTCGGCAAGACGAGGTCGTACGGCTTGTCGCGCCCGCTGTTGGTATCCTTGTCGCCGAATTGGTCGGCGGACTGGTGGGCATCCGAAACCACTTTGGCGGTCAGCACCGCCAGCGCGGTTTCGGTCCTCTTCTGTAGGTTGAAGTCGCCCCCGATCGCGAGATGGTCGTTCGTGCTCCATCCGGCCTGGGCGATGTAGTTCGTGAGCGCACGGGTTTCCGTCGTGCGCTGCGATTCATAGCCCGAACTGGCCTTGATGTGCAGGCTGATCGCGTAGAGATACTTGTCGCCCGGCAGATCGATCTTGGCCCAGACGAAATCGCGGTCGGACAGCGTCGTGTCGTCCCATTCGCCGTATTCGACG
>CAYODC010000196.1:0-4525 GCA_964402575.1 uncultured Verrucomicrobiota bacterium | reverse complement strand
GCACAGGTGATTTTGCAGGGGTATTTGGACACGACGGGGGGCGCGGGGGAAGAGGAGGGGCCGGAATGAGCCGGCGTCCGGTTGCACCGGAGACGCTCCGGAGGCGGCCGCCGGAGGGAGGGCGGCGCTACCGGATGACGGTGGCGTACGACGGAACGGGGCTGTCCGGGTGGCAGGCGCAGCCGGACCAGCCCACGGTGCAGGGGACGATGGAGGCGGCGCTGAAGCAGTTGACGGGTGAAACGGTGCGGGTGCATTCGTGCGGGCGGACGGATACGGGGGTGCATGCCCGGGCGCAGGTGGCGCATTTCGACCTGGCGCAGCCGTGGGATTCGGGGGTGCTGCAGAAAGGGCTCAATGCGGTACTGCCGGATGCCATTCGGGTGCCGGAACTGCGGCGGGCGGCGGCGGATTTCCATGCCCGCTACGACGCAAGGGGCAAGGAATACCGGTATTTCATATGGAATTCCCCGGTGGAATGCCCGCTGCACCGGCGGCAGGCGGTGCACATTCGTCCGCCGTTGGATCTGGGGGCGATGCGGCGGGCGGCGGCGATGCTGGAGGGGACGCATGATTTTGCGGCGTTTTCGGCGAATCCGCACCGGGAGATCGAGGGGACGGTGAGGACGCTGTGGCGGTTGACGGTGAGCCGGCGGGGAAAGCTGGTGATGGTGTCGGCGACGGGGGACGGATTCCTCTACAAGATGGTGCGCAGCTTGGCGGGCCACCTGTTGCGGGTGGGGCAGGGGAAGGTGTCCGTGGAAGAGACCCGGGCCATCTTGGACAGCCGGGTGCGGACCGCCCGCGTGGAGACGGCGCCGGCCCATGGGTTGTGCCTCTGGAAAATCCATTATGGGGCGATTCCGGGACTTCCCAAGGCGCCGCGGGTGTGGTAACGTGTCCGCTAGTGTAAAAGTGGCGCAGGATTAACGAACGCGAGGAACCCGAAATGGCCGATATCGATTTCAATTGTCCCCACTGCGGTCAGAATCTCAATGGTCCGGAGGATGTCGCGGGCCAGTCGATCGATTGTCCGGTGTGCGGGAAGAGTTTCCAGGTGCCCGGCGGCATCATCGAAGTGCCGAAGAGCCAGATGGCGCCGCCGCCGAGGCCGCCCACGCCGCCCCCGTCTCCCCGGCCCTCATCGGCGCCGGCTTCGAAGTCGGAGACGTCGGCGCTGCCGCACTCGGGCAGCGACGATGAAAAGGGCAAGACGGTGCGGATCGAGTTGCCGCCGGAATTCCTGCAGGAGCCGGAGAAGCACGTGTTCAAGATCAAACGGATCCAGCGCTAGGATGCGGCGGAAAACGACGGTGGGGGAGGTGGACGCGGGCGTCCTGGCGTACACGGCGGGGCAGGATTGCCGGCTGGACCTGGCGTTGGTGGAAGCCGACTGCCTGGGGACGGCGGCGCATGTGACGATGCTGTCGCGCGTGCCGGTGAAGCCGCCGCTGATGACGGCGAAGGATGCGAAGCGGGTGGTGGCGGAGCTACGCAAGGTGGTGGCGGAGGCCGCGGCGGGACAGTTCCAGATCACGATTGAGGACCAGGATGTGCATCTGGCGGTGGAGCGGCGCCTGACGGCGGCGCTGGGGGACTTGGGCAAGCGGGTGCATGTGTGCCGCAGCCGGAACGACCAGGTGGCGGTGGATTTGCGGTTGTTTGCCAAGACCCGGCTGCTGGAGGCGGCGGAAGCCGCCACCGCGCTGGCGCGCACGTTGATCGCCTTTGCGAAAAAGCACGCGCGCGTGCCGATGGTGGGGCGGACCCACATGCAGCCGGCGATGCCGTCGAGCGTCGGGCTGTGGGCGTCGGCGTGGGCCGAAGGGTTGCTGGAGGACCTGGTTCTACTGAAGGCCGCCTACGGCCTCAACGACGAATGCCCGCTGGGATCGGCGGCGAGCTACGGGGTGCCGGTGCCGATCGATCGCCAATTGACCAGCGACCTGCTGGGCTTCTCGAAACCGGTCCACAACGTGCTGCATGCGAACCAGGCGCGGGGCAAGATGGAAGCGGTGATCCTGTCGGCGCTGGGGCAGGTCATGCTGACGCTGTCGCGCCTGGCGCAGGACCTGATTTTGTTTTCGATGCCGGAGTTCGGCTACTTCCGCCTGCCGGCGGAATTCACGACGGGCAGCAGCATCATGCCGCAGAAGCGGAATCCCGACGTACTGGAGCTGCTGCGGGCGAAGGCGGCGAAAGTGCTGTCGCAGGCGGCGCTGGTGGCGGAGATCCTGCGGGCGGCGCCGTCGGGCTACAACCGGGACCTGCAAGAGGCGAAGGAGCCGTTCCTGGAGGGGTTGGAGACGGCGATTGCCTCGCTGCGGATCATGCGTCCGCTGATGGAGGGGCTTGAAGTGGACGGGGCGGCGCTGCGGCGGGCGTTTGGTCCGGAGGTGTTTGCGACGGACCGGGCGCTGGAGCTGGTGGCGGGGGGCATGCCGTTTCGGGATGCCTACCACGAGGTCAAGGCGAACCTGGATGCGTTGACGGACCGGAGTCCGGACGAGGCCCTGGCGGCCAAGCGCCATTTGGGCGCACCGATGGGGCTGGATTTCGCCGCGCTGGAGGCGCGGGCGAAGGAAGCGGGGGACTGGGCGTTTCGGGAAGGGAAGCGATTCCGGGGATGCCAGGCGCGGTTGCTGGGCGCAAGCGTTAAAAACGTGTAAGGACGTTTGACAGCCTGTGGATGTGGGGTACCGTACATTTTCAGGAAGCTTGGGGGAGGGATGAGATTGAGATGCGATGACGACAACCGAATATACGTTTGGCGATTACAGTGTTTCTTTGGCATTGGAACAGGATGTCCCCTTGGGGCGGCTGGATGATTTGCACATCTGCCACTTGGGCATGAAGTTCATTTCGGCGCAGCCGATTCCCGAGTTCAACATGTATGCATTCGAGATGGCGCTGAAGCCGCTCGGAGCCGGGGCCCCGGTGAAGGTGAAATGCTGCGGCATCGTGGTGAGTTCGGCCCCCGAAGAGGATGGCTACCGCACGGTGATTCTGTTTTCGGGACTGGGCAAGGAAGACGCGAACTGCCTGGAGGTCCTGACCAAGGCCAACAAGATGCGCTGCGAGTATTGCGCGAACTGCTAGGGGGGGGCGGCCGGGGAGAGTCGGCAGCGAAGAACGGGCCGGGGAATTCCCCGGCCCTTGCTGTTCCAGGGGCGGAAACAGGTTGCGAAGAGGCGTGGGTTGGCATATAAGCCTTGCCTAGTTTCGGAGGAGAACCAACGGATGAAAAAACTCATTTGGATGCTGGCGGGACTGTGGCTGGCGACGGGTGCGTGGGCGGCGGAACGGACCTTTGTGCTGGCGGCCGCGGCGGAAGCGGATGCCGGGTTGGCGGAGCGGGTGAAGGACTACGTGGAGCGGCATTCCGGCGCGGCGGTGCGGCTGGCGGCCCCGGTGGCGAACCCGCCGGGCGAGAGCCTGGAGGCGATGGGGCGGGCGGCGGCGAAGACCCTGGGCGAGCACGACCACAGCATCATCGTGCTGGCGCGGCCGGACACGGCGCAGCCGCAGGGGGTCTGCCTGCCGCGGGAGCGCTTCGGCATCCTGAACCTGAATCGGCTGGCGGAGAACGATCCGGACGGCAAGTTCGAACGGCGGGTCGGGCAGGATGCGCTGCGAGTGATGAGCATGCTGCTGGACATGTCGCCGTGTCCGTTCCCGCTGTGCCTGCTGGTGGGCTACGAGAAGACGGAAGACCTTGATCAGATGAGCGGCAACTTCTGTCCGCCCTGCAAGGACCGTTTTGAACGGTTGGCGCGCGAGGCGGGCCTGCGGCTTCTGGAAAAGGATTCGGCCGCGGCGGCGGAATAGGCGGGGAGGCCGTCCATGCTCGACATCAAGTTGATTCGCGACAATCCCGATTTCGTGCGCGAGCGTCTGCAGACGCGGCGTTCGCCGGTGGACATCGGCGAGGTGCTGGCGCTGGACGAAGCCCGGCGGGCGGCGATCACCGAGGGCGAACGGCTCAAGAGCGCGCGCAACGAGATATCGAAGAAGATCGGCGAGTTGAAGAAAGCCGGGCAGGACACGGCGGAGATCCAGCGGCAGACGCGGGAGATGGGCGAGTCGATCGCCGCGCTGGATGCGAAGGTGCGCGAGATCGAGGAGGCGCAGCGGAAGCTGCTGCTGGCGATTCCGAACCTGCCGCACGAGAGCGTGCCGAGCGGGGCGGATGCGCTGGACAACGTGGTGGTGCGCGAGTGGGGGCACAAGAAGACTTTCGGCTTCGAGCCGAAGGACCACGTGGCGCTGGGCGAGCGGCTGGGGCTGTTTGATTTCGAGCGCGCGGCGCGGATGTCGGGCGCGGGGTTCCCGCTGTTCATTGGCGCCGGGGCGCGGTTGGAGCGGGCGCTGATCCAGTTCATGCTGGATCTGCACACGGCGCAGCACGGCTACACGGAGGTGTCGCCGCCGTTCGTGGTGACGACGGCGACGATGACCGGGACGGGCCAACTGCCCAAGATGGCCGACGACATGTACCACGTGCCCGGCGACGACCTGTGGCTGA
>CAYODC010000195.1:0-4527 GCA_964402575.1 uncultured Verrucomicrobiota bacterium | reverse complement strand
CTCCAACCTTGTCACCGGCACCCGCCTCCAACGCTCCGTCTCCCTCGTCATCCGCGATCACCTCGTCGCTTCCCCGGCGTCCTCCTCCCATTCCGGGTTCGTCGGCCTCTCCTCTTCCCCCGGCTTCCAGATCTACGCCCTCTCCAACGCCGGCCCCGACGAAATCGAGTGGGCGATCGTCCGCGCGACCAACTGGCTCTCCGCCGAGCCCCTCTCCGGCGCCCTCGCCCCCGGCGCGACCCATCAGGTCCTCGTCACGCTCAACGAGGATAGTCGCTCCCTCCCCTCCGGCTGGCACTACACCTACTTTGCTTTCTCCAATCTCACCACCCGCCAGACTCAACCCTGTTGGATTTATCTCGACCAGCAGGATCCCCTGGTCCTCTCCTCCCCGGGCTGGGTTCCAAGCGGACCGGTCGGCGGCCCCTTCTCCCCGACTTCCACCACGTTCACGCTCTTCAACCCAAGCCCCGCTCCCCAGCAATGGACCCTCTCGACCGACGCCCCTTGGCTCGCCCTCGATTCCACCGCGGGCACCTTGTCCTCCAATGCGTCCCAATCCATCACCGCCTCCCTCAATGCCATGGCGGAGGAGTTGACGATGGGCTACCACTCCGCCTCCCTCTTCCTCGTCAACCTCGACAATGGCACCACTCTCACCCAAACCGTCCATCTCGTCGCCGGCATCTCCTTCTGCGACTCCCTTGACGCCTGCGGCCTCGACTGGTCTCTCGGCGGCGACGCCCCCTGGCTCTACCAGACCAATGCCACCCACGACGGCATCGATGCGGCCGAAAGCGGCGCCATCACCCACAACCAGGAGAGCTGGATGCAATTCACCGCCCGCGGCCCCGGAACCCTCGACTTCTGGTGGACCGTCAGCTCCGAAGCCAATTACGACCCCCTCGAATTCTGGATCGACGGCGTTCTCACCAACCGCATCTCCGGCTCGGTCGACTGGCAGCCCCAGTCCTTCACGATCGGATCCGGTTCCCACACCTTCCGCTGGCGCTACGCCAAGGACGGCAGCGTCGATGGCGGCAGCGATGCCGGACGCGTGGACCGGGTGTCCTGGATCCCGACCCACACCGCCATGGGCGTCCCCCTCACCTGGTACCTCCAATACGGCCTCGCCCCCGGCCAAAATGAGGCCTACGACGCCCTCGACTGGCAACCTGCCGCCAGCGGCGACCCGAATTGGCTCCAGTATCTCTCCGGACTCGACCCCACCGATCCGGACGCCGTCTTCCAGATCCTCGACATCCACCAGGTTGCCGGCGAACCCGTGCGCATCGAATGGCTCGGCGGCACCAACGGCCCCGCCTCCCCGTATGTCATCCAAACCACCCCCGACCTCGATCTCGGCCAGTGGGAATCCATCGGCACCCGCCCGCGCACCGCCGGCACCAACACCTGGACCAGCGATGCCCCCGCCGACGCCCTGCGCTTCTTCCGCATCCAGGCGACACCCGACCCCGCCCCCTGACATCCGTCCTTCCCCCCCCACAGCGCGCTTTTCAGCCCCCCGGCAATCTGCCATACTCGCCCCCGATGACCAAACCAACGGCGGCCAACGGCAGGCTTTTGTGGGCTTGATCGGCATCGCAAAGCGAAAACCAACGGGACAACTGGCAACAGTAGAAATGAACTTGGACCCTGTGATGATGGACTGATAACGCATGAATACCGCAGATGCCCGGGTGGCGAAATGGCAGACGCAAGGGACTTAAAATCCCTTTCCCGCAAGGGAGTGCGGGTTCGACCCCCGCCCCGGGCACCATGGTGAAGCAACAGGAGGAAACGGCAATGAATTCAATGGCCCGGAGTCGGCAAGTCGTTCTAGGCGTCCAGATGTTGTTCGTGGCGTTCGGGGCTCTGGTACTCGTGCCCTTGCTCACCGGCCTCGATCCAGCCATCGCCCTCTTCACCGCCGGCGCGGGCACCTTGCTCTTCCACGCCCTCACCGGCGGA
The DNA here is from genome assembly GCA_964402575.1 of uncultured Verrucomicrobiota bacterium. GTDB lineage: Bacteria > Verrucomicrobiota > Kiritimatiellia > CAIQIC01 > Lenti-01 > Lenti-01. Next base: position 2,556 of record CAYODC010000195.1, on the reverse strand, counting down.
TCCGTGCCGATCTTCCTGGCAAGCTCCTTCGCCTTCATCGCCCCCATCCAGTACTCCATGAAAACCTTCGGCCCCGGCGCCACCTTCGGCGCGCTCTTCTGCGCCGGCCTCGTCTATCTCCTGTTCAGCGCCATGGCCCGCCTCGGCGGACGCGAACTCCTCGACCGCTTCCTGCCCCCCATCGTCACTGGCCCGTCATCATGGTCATCGGCCTCAAGCTCGCCCCCGTCGCCGTGGGCATGACGCGCAGCTTCGGCGGCCCCGACCCCGACGGCCGGGCCATCTTCCTCGCCGCCTGTTCGCTGCTGACTGCCGTGGCGGCCGTCATGTACGGGAAAAAACTGTTCAGCCTCATCCCGATCCTGTGCGGCATCGTCGTGGGCTACCTGCTCTCGCTCGCCATGGGCGTGATCGACTTCACGCCCATCCGGGAGGCCGCCTGGTTCCAGATCCCCTGGACCGCGGCCATGGAACACCAGCGTTTCGCCCTCCCCGTGTTCAACGGCGCCGCCATCGCCTACATGCTGCCCGTCGCCCTCGCCCCGGCCATCGAACACGTCGGCGACATCCTCGCCATTTCCTCCGTCACCGGAAAGGATTTCCTGAAATCCCCCGGCCTCCACCGCACCCTGCTCGGCGATGGCCTGGCCACTTCCCTGGCCGGCCTCCTCGGCGGCCCCCCCAACACCACCTATTCCGAAGTCACCGGCGCCGTCGCCCTGACCAAGGCCTATGACCCCGTCTTGATGCGCATCGCCGCCGTCGCCGCCATCCTCCTGGCCTTTGTCGGCAAGCTCGGCGCCGTCCTGCTGACCATCCCCGCCCCCGTCATGGGCGGCATCATGCTCCTGCTGTTCGGCATGATCGCCGCCATCGGCGTCAATGCCCTCGTCCGGGCCCGCGTGGACATGTCCCGCTTCCGCAATCTCGTCATCGCCTCCGTCATCCTCACCAGCGGCATCGGCGACTTGACCGTCACCTGCGGCGGCTTCTGCCTGGGCGGAATCGGACTCGCCGGCCTGGTCGGGGTCCTCCTGAACCTCGTCCTTCCCGGCCAGAATGGGCATCTTTCCGCCTCCCCGGAGGATCAAACCACCCCATGACCCTCTCCATCCTGTTCTTCCTGCTGGGCATCGCCCTCCTCTGGAGCGGCACCGAAACCGTCCTGCGCCGCATCCCGAAACTCGCGGCCTGGCTCCGCGTCTCCCCGCTGGTCATCACCGTCCTGCTCGTGGCCGTCATGACTTCGCTGCCCGAGTTCTGCGTTTCGCTCTTCGCCTCCCTCCGCGATCAGCCCGCAGCCTCGGTCGGCAACATCGTCGGCTCCAACTTCGTCACCCTGACGTTTGTCGCCGGCCTCTGCGCCCTCTGGCGGCCCATCGTCGTCGGTCCCTCCCTGCGCGAACGCGAATCGAGCTGGATGATCCTGTCCGCCGCCGCGCTTCTGGTCCTGGCCATGGACGGCCTCCTGAGCCGCCTGGATGGCTTGCTGCTGCTGGCCGCCTATTACCCCTACTTCCGCGCCACGCTGGCAGATGCCCGCCAGCAGCGCCAGGATGCCCCCCCCGCCTCCGCCGCCTGCCCCTGGCTGGACATCCTGCTGTTCGCCATCGGCGTCGGCCTGGTCGTCCTGGGCTCCAACTGGATCGTGGAACATGGCAGCTTCCTGGCCAAGCACTGGGGCATGAGCGACCTCCTGATCGGCGTGACCTTCTATGCCTTCGGCACCTCCCTTCCGGAACTGGCCATCGCCCTCGGCGCCGTCTTCCGCCGCCAGGCGGATGTCACCCTCGGCGAAATCTACGCCTCCAACATCTTCACCGGCCTCGCCGTCGCCGGCGCCCTCTGCCTCATCAAGCCCCTCCCGGTCGAACCCATGATCGTCCAGCGCGACCTGCCCCTCCTGATCGTTTCCGGCGTTCTCCTGCAGATGTTCGTCACCACCGGCAGTCGCTTCGTCCGCTCCGAAGCCATCGTCATGATCGCGCTTTTCCTGCTGTTCCTCGCCGCCCAGTTCCTCGGCCTGCCGTTGTCCCTGCCCTGATCGCCGCCCCGGCCACGGCGGCTCCGCGCTTGCCTCCGGGAACGGATCATCCTATAAATGCGCGCCTATGAACCCGATTCGCTACATCAGCACCCGCGGCGCCCAGGCGCCCCTCTCCTTCAAAGACGCCGTCATGACCGGACTGGCCCGCGATGGCGGCCTGCTGATCCCGGATCGCATCCCCGGCATCGCCGACCGCCTCGAAGAGTGGAAAGACCTGGAGTATCCGGATCTGGCCTTCGAAATCATCCGCCTGTTCACCGACGACCTGCCCGACCCCCGCCTGCGCGAACTGATCGCGGCGGCCTACTCCACCTTTTCCCACCCCGAAATCGCCCCCGTGCGCCAAGTGGGCCCGGTGCACGTGCTCGAACTCTTCCACGGCCCCACCCTGGCCTTCAAGGACATCGCCCTCCAGTTCCTGGGCCGCCTCTTCGAGGAAATCCTCGAGGAACGTGACGGCCGCCTCAACATCCTGGCCGCCACCAGCGGCGACACCGGCTCCGCCGCCA
>CAYODC010000194.1:0-4530 GCA_964402575.1 uncultured Verrucomicrobiota bacterium | reverse complement strand
ATCTTCTATCCCGCGCCGATGATCTGCGCCAAGTGCGGCGCGCGGCGCGATCCGGTGACGGGCAAGGGCTGGTCGACCTTCGATCTCGAAGGTCCCTGCACGCTGCTGGCCTGGACGCGGGTCTGGAACCTGCCCGAGGGCTACACGAAGAAATTCCTGCAGTTCGGCATCGTCCAGTTCGAAAACGGACTGAAGGCGTCCGGCCGCGTGGAAGTCGCCGAACCCAAGACCGGCATGAAGCTGACGGCCACGGTCGAAGAATCCGACGAGCGCCCCGGCAAACCGGTGAAGGTGTTTGTGTTCAAGTAGCCGGACACGGATCGTGGACGGAGAAGGGGCGGAACAGGCGGCCAGGGCCTGACGCCCCTTTTTTTGCGGAGCCGGAGGGCTTTTGTATTCGCTTGATTGCCGGACGGGGATGCGACAGACTGGTTTGCATGCCATGAACGGCGAGAGGAAGGTGATCGGCACTATGGAAATTTCGAACGAACTGAAGGACAATGTGGCCATCGTGGTGGTGCGGGGACGGCTCGATGCGGCGGGTGCTCCGGACGCGGAAGCCTATTGCAAGAAGCTGATCCAGGAGACCACGCCGCGGCTGTTGATCGACATGGCGGCGGTGGAATACGTCAGCAGCGCCGGGTTGCGCAGCCTGCTGGTGCTGGCCAAGGCGGTGAAGGCCGGCGGCGGGGCGTTGGCGCTGTGCGGCCTGACGCCCGCCGTGCGCGAAGTGATGTGCATCTCCGGATTTGACAACATCCTGCCCTTGGCGGAGGACCGGGCGGCCGGTCTGGACCGGGTGAAATAGTCTGAACGCCATGCCGCCAACTGCCGGACCGACGGCCGAAGGAACCTCCGATCGGGCTTCACCGGTCGGCGAAGTGCTGGAACTGGCCATGGAAAACAGCGCCGCGGACCTGGAGCGGCTGCTGGACGAAGTGGAGGCCCATCTGGAAACCCGGCAGGTTTCCGCCCGTCAACAATACGGAATGCGGCTGGCGCTGGACGAGCTGCTGTCCAATGTCGTGAAATACGCCTATGACGACGAGGCGCGACACAGCGTGGGGGTGAAGATCGAGTTTGGCGGGCCGATGGCGCTGGAAATCAGCGACGACGGCCGGCCGTTCAATCCCGTCAACGATGCGCCGCCCCCGGTGCTGGAAGGGCCCGTGGAGGATCGTCCGATCGGGGGGCTGGGCCTGCACATGCTGCGTTCGCTGGGCATGCAGATGGCCTACCGTCGCGAGGGGAACCGGAACCTGCTCCGGGTGGTGTTCCCGGAGGCGTGACGTCGAAAAGGCCGGGGGACGGATCGCGGGGGACTAGGTCGGGATGCGCTCGACCACCAGCCGGTTGCCGTGGGTTTCCACGATGCGCACGTTGGCGCCGGCATCGATGAAGTCGCCGCGGGTCACCACGTCGAGATGCTGGCCCTCGATCCGGGCGGCGCCTCCCGGGCGAAGGGGAGTCAGGGCGATCCCCGTGCGACCGACAAGAAAGGCGGTGTCCGGCGAGGCGATGTAGCCTTCGCCGGCCGCCGTGGACGCGGACAGCGCAATCCGGTTGAACAGGCGGCTTCGGGGAAGAAACCGGCTGAGAAGCAGGATGCCCAGGCCGCTGCCGACCAAGGCCAGGCCCGTTTGGAAAATGGGGAGTTGAAGGCTTTGCCAGACCGGCATCCACGGGACACCGGGCACGTACCGGGTCATGGCGCCGACGAGAGAAATCAGCACCAGGGTGATGCCCGCGAATCCGGTGATGCCGAAACCGGGGATCAGGAAGACTTCCACGAGGATCAGGAAGATGCCGATGGCAAAGAGGACGAGGTCCTCCATGCCGGCGAGACCGGCGATGTGGTGGCCCCAGAAGAACAGTGCGAGGCAGAAGGCGCCGAGGATGCCCGGCAGCCCGAAGCCGGGAGTTTTGATTTCGATGTAGATGCCGAGGATGCCGAGCATCATGAGGATAGGAGCGGCGGCGGCGATGAGGCGGGCGATTTTTTCGGTGGAGGTGATTTGCATTTCCACGGTGGGGCGGTCGGCCAATCCCAGGGCCTCCAGCACGGCCGGCAGGTTTTCCGCGGTTCCCGCGGAGAGAAGGGGGCGGCCTTCCCGGCCCGGGCGCGCGGCTTCCTCCGCCGTCAACGTGAGCAGTTGGCCGGCAGGGCTGATGATCTCCTCGTCGATCTTGTATTCCCGTTCGCGGCGCACCATTTTTTCGGCCAGTTCGGGATCGTGTCCGGCGGCCTGGGCCGCGGAGCGCACGAGCGCCGCGACGGCGGAGACCGCCTTTTCCTCGATGCCTTCGGACATTTCCTGGACGCCGCCCATGGGGGACATCATGATGGGCAGGGCATCGCCGATGACGGAGCCGGGGGCCATGTAGATGGCCTTGGTGGAAAGCGCGATGATGGCCCCGGCGGAAAACGCCTGTTTTTCCACGAAGGTATAGACGGGCATCGGGGCCGACTGGATGGTTTGCACGATGTCGCCGGCCGCGGCGAGGGTGCCCCCGGGGGTGTCCATGACCAGGATGGCGGCGGCGGCCTGACGGAGTTCGGCTTCGGCGATGCCGCGGCGGATGACGTAGAGAAGGGCGTCTTCAATCTGGCCGCGGATGGGAATGACGTAGACCGGGGCCGCGGGGGCGGGGGATGGCGCCACGTCGGGCTGGCTCCGCGCGGACGGCAGGGCGATGGCGGCGACAGCGAAAAGGGCGAGCAGAAAAGTCTTCATGTCCGCGAGCATAAGCCGGGAAGCCGGGCGGGACAACACCGGAGTTGCCCCGACCGAACGGGAGGCGAAAATTCCATTGTGCCGGGGCGGGGAATGGTCCATATGCATGGTATTGGAGGATGGGCATGAAGGAAGAAACACCGACGGGAACCGATGTGTTGTTCGGGTTGGAAGCCAAGCCCGCGCTGCGGGTGGCGCTGGGGGCGGCGCTGCAGCACCTGCTGGCGATCTTTGCGAGCATCGTGGCGCCGGCGCTGATCCTGTGCGGCCTGAGCGGGGCGTCGCCGGAACTGACGCGCCACGTGGCCGGGATGTCGCTGTTCATTTCGGGGGTGGCGACCTTCATCCAGATTCACCGGTTCGGCGTCGTGGGGTCGGGGCTGTTGAGCATCCAGGGAACGAGTTCGGGGTTCATCGCGGTGTTTGCGGGGATGGCCGCCGCGGGAGTGGCGCGGGGCGATGCCCCGGAGCAGATCCTGGGGCTCATGATGGGGATGGGGCTGGTATGCGCGCTGGTGGAGGTGGCGTTGAGCCAGATGCTGCCGTGGCTGCGCCGGGCGATCACGCCGCTGGTGGCCGGGATCGTGATCATGCTGATCGGCCTGACGCTGTTGAAGGTGGCCGCGCAGCAAATTGGCGGCGGGGCCGAGGCGCTGGCGGCGGGGACGTTTGGGAGCCGCCGGGACCTCGCGCTGGCGCTGATATCGGCGGGCGTTGTGTTGGGGATGAACCGGGTGCCGCGGCCTGGGTGCCGGATGGGGGCCTTGATGGGCGGGATCCTGGCCGGCACGCTGGCGGCGGCGGTGATGGGGAGGATGTCGGTGCCGCCCTGGGAGGGGCCTTGGGTGGCGATGCCCGTGCCGTTGCGGATTCCGCTGGCGTTCCGCTGGGAATGGGTGCTGCCGATGGGGTTGATGTATTTGGCGACCACGGTGGAAAGCATTGGCGACATCACGGCGACCAGCATGGTTTCGGGAGAACCGACCGAAGGGCCCCTCTATGAACGGCGCCTGAGCGGAGGCATCCTGGCGGATGGGGTGAATTCGATGCTGGCGACGATGTTCAGCACGTTCCCGAATACGACCTTCAGCCAGAACAACGGATTGATCCAGTTGACGGGCATCGCCAGCCGGCGCATCGGCATGTGGGTGGCGCTGTTCCTGGTCGTGGCGGGATTGCTGCCGGGCGTGTCGTGGATGTTCACGCTGGTGCCGCGATCGGTGCTGGGAGGAGTGACGCTGGTGATGTTCGGAACGGTGGCCGCGTCGGGAATCCGCCTAATCGGCGCGTCGGGGCATGGACGCAAGAGCCTGCTGGTGCTGGCCACGAGCCTGGGCGCGGGATTGGCGGTGACCTTGGAACCTCGCTTATTGGCGCAGTGCCCGGATTGGGCCCGCCAATTGTTTGGTTCGGGAATCGTGGCGGGCACCCTGGCGGCGATTGCCACGCAAGCGATCGTCGGCCGGGACGGAGGGCGCTAGTCGAAAAACCCTTTGGGCCGCTGAAGGAACATCTGGGCCGTGAGGGACTCGCGCAGTTCCCGCCGCGAATGCAGCCGGGTGCGCGGGATGCTGCCGGCATGGTGGGTGCGGTCCAATCCCGGCATCGGAATGCCGGGGAGGGAAGAGCCCAGATGCAGGCTGATGGCGTGGAGTCGGGGGAGAATGGTGCCGGTGTGGCGGATGGCGACGCCCGTCGTGCGGGCTTCGGCGGCCCGGCCATCGATTCCCGATCCCGCGAAGAAAATTTCGGAGGGGGGGGGGGGGGGCGGCAGGGAAGCCGGGGGGGCTGCCGG
>CAYODC010000193.1:4115-4542 GCA_964402575.1 uncultured Verrucomicrobiota bacterium | reverse complement strand
CGGCGGCGGCGATCCCGACAATCTCACCAGCCGCGCCCTGCGCGAACTCGATCCCCTCGGCCTTCCCGGCGATGTCGTCCTCGGCGCCGCCAATCCCCACCGCCCCGCCATCGAAGCCCTCTGCCAGGCGAGCGGCGGCCGCTGGACCCTTCACGTCCAGACGCCCCGCATGGCCGAACTCATGCTCGCCGCCGACCTCGCCCTCGGCGCCGGCGGCGGCGCCCACTGGGAACGCTGCCTCCTCGGACTCCCCGCCGCCGTCGTCGTCACCGCCGCCAACCAGGCCCTCGCCACCGCCAGCGTCGCCGAGCGCGGCCGCCCGTCAGGCAGGAAATCCGGCCAGTTGGACAGCGCCCGTGGATTGCGCGGGTCCACGCCCGCGCTGCCCGCCTCGCCCGGATGCTGCACATTGACGAACAGGGTCCGG
>CAYODC010000193.1:0-4105 GCA_964402575.1 uncultured Verrucomicrobiota bacterium | reverse complement strand
GTCGTCACCGCCGCCAACCAGGCCCTCGCCACCGCCAGCGTCGCCGAGCGCGGCGCCTGCCTCGCCCTCGGCGAAACCGCCGCCCTCGCCCCGGGCGCCTTCCGCCGCGCCGTCGAATCCCTCGCCGCCGATCCCGCCGCCTTGCGCGCCATGAGCCGCGCCGCCCTCGGCATCGTGCCCGACGCCCGCGGCGCCCAACGCGTCGCCGAGGCCTTTCTGGAGACCCCCGCATGAACCCCATCCGCATCGGAACCCGCCTCGTCGGCCCTGGCCAGCCGCCCTTCATCATCGCCGAAATGTCCGGCAATCACGGCCACAGCCTCGACAAGGCCCTGCGCCTCGTCGACGCCGCCGCCGACGCCGGCGCCCACGCCCTCAAGCTCCAGACCTACACCGCCGACACCATCACCCTCGACGTCCCCGACGGCGACTTCTACATCGACGACCCCAAGAGCCTCTGGCGCGGCCACACCCTCCACGACCTCTACCAAAAGGCCTATACTCCCTGGGAATGGCACGCCCCTCTCTTCGAGCGCGCCCGTTCCCGCGGCCTCCTCGCCTTCAGCACTCCCTTCGACCCCACCGCCATCGACTTCCTCGAATCCCTCGGCGTCCCCTGCCACAAAATCGCCTCCTTCGAAAACGGCGACCTCCCCCTCATCCGCCAGGCCGCCGCCACCGGCAAGCCCCTCATCATGTCCACCGGCACCGCCACCCTCGCCGAACTCGAGGAAGCCGTCGCCGCCGCCCGTTCCGCCGGCTGCCGCGACCTCGTCCTGCTCAAGTGCACCAGCCACTACCCCGCCGACCCCCAGGACGCCAACCTCCTCACCCTCCCCGCCCTCGCCGAAAAATTCCACTGCCTCGCCGGGCTCTCCGACCACACCCTCGGCACCGCCGTCTCCGTCGCCGCCGTCGCCCTCGGCGCCTGCGTCATTGAAAAGCACCTCACCCTCTCCCGCGCCGACGGCGATGTCGACGCCGCCTTCTCCCTCGAACCCGCCGAACTCGCCCGCCTCGTCGAGGATACCCGCAAGGCCTGGCTCGCCCTCGGCCAAGTCCGCTTCGACCTCACCGAAAGCGAGCAAGCCTCGCGCAAGCACCGCCGCAGCCTGTTCGTCACCTGCGACATTCCCGCCGGCGAACCCTTCACCCCCCTCAACATCCGCTCCGTACGCCCCGCCACCGGCCTGCCCCCCAAGCATCTCGACGACATCCTCGGCCGCCGCGCCGCCCGCGACCTGAAGAAAGGCACCCCCCTCGCCTGGGACATGGTCCAGCCCCGGGAATAGAGCCAATGACAAATGGGCGGATCGGTTGTGGCTGCGCCCGCTGGGCGCGGCTATGATATTGAGTAATTTGCTCTAGCCGCACCCTTACGGCGGCTCGATGAACGTCGCCCCATCGTGGCTGACCCACACGGTATAGTAATTCGGCTGGCCCGCAGGCCGGTTCGAATGAATCATCATCTGGTCCGTCCCCTGGTACACCCGGGTGCCGTCGTTGGTGTGCCCGGGATACGCGCCCAGGCCGTGGCGGATAAGCACGGTCTGGTTGGACAAGCCGCACGTATGCGGATCCGGCCAGCGCAGCACCACTCGGCCGTCCAACGCCACCGCCCGGAACCAGAACGGTTCGTCCCCCAGCACCAGATCCGCCCGCCGCAACGCCACCAGTGGTTCCCCCTGCAAATTCAGCCCGAACTGCACCCACCGGTTGGCCCCCTTGTAGCCGCAGGCGCTGATCTTCGCCAGCTTGTGCTCCACAAACGCCTCCCCGACCGTCTCCCGGCGGCGCTCGTACACCTGCCGGTAGAATTCGTAGGCGTAATCCATCGATGGCCCCCCGCGATAGCTGCCGGGCGATCCCCATCCGTAGCGACTGCACCCCATGTAGGCCAGCGCGCCCCCCGCCGCGTTGCGCACGAACGCCTCGCTCAGCGACGGCTCCGCCGTGTCGAACGCCCCCGTCAGGCAGGCCATCGTGTACACATGCACCGTCCAGTTGCTCAACCCCGCCGCCGCCCCCGTCCCGAACGATCCGCTCTCCATCCCCCAGACCGTGTTGCCCCCGTGCGTGCCGACATAGACATGGTTCCACCCCTCGTTCAGCCGAGCCGCCAGGTTCGCCGCGCTCTGCACATAGTCCCCGGCCGTCGCCCCGTCCCACGACGTCAGCGTGTCGTGCAACTGCCTCACCGTCAACTCCGGCGCGTTCGTACTCAGCTGGTCCCGCCACATCCGCCGCAGCCACACCTCTGCATCCGACACCGGGCTGTGCGCCCGGAACTCGCTGAGCCCGTCGCCCACCAGATCCGCCGGCCGCTCGTCGCCGGTATGGCTGGTCCAGAGTTGGGTCCCGTCCAGCAACAGCTTGCGCGGCAGCCCCGCCGGCGGCCATTCGGTCTCGTAGCGGATCAGCTTGCCGATGTACCCGTCCGCCTGCGCCGCCGTCCGCACCGGAATCCGCGCCACGATCACGTCGACGGCCATGTCCGCTTCCTCGGTCCCGGCGTCGGCGATCGGCTCTCCGTACACCCCGTTGGTGTTCGCGTCCCACGTCCCGTCGAGTCCGCCGTAGTACAGGTCCGTCGGCATGTCGTTGGCCGTGTCCGAACCGCACGTCACCCGGCAATCCCGGTCCGGCACCACCGTGTTGTCCCCCCCCAGCACCACATACACCGTGCCCCCGGTCTGCACATGCGCCGCGATGCACTGGCGGATCTTCGTCTGCAGATCGCTGCCCCCCGAGGGCTTCGTCCCGTCGTAGGTCGCCGCGATGTCCTCCGTCGTCACCACCCGCGCCGCCAGCCCGTTGTGCCCGCCCCGGTGCGCCGCCAGCGCCTGGAAACTGTTCGACAGCGCCGCGCTGGTAATGATCAGATAATCCACCCCTCCCCCCGCCGCCTCATCCCCCGCCGCCGCCGGCAGGTCTTCGGGATTCACCACCAGCCCCGCCACCAGGTCCGCGAACATCGGCGCGGGCGGCAGCCCCCCGTCGGCCGGCGCCTCCGGCGTGTATTCAATCACCACCTCCATCCGCGTGACCAGGAACAACTCGCCCGTTGCCGGCAAATAGCCCAGCGGATTCAGCCGCACCGACGCCAGCGTGAAGCCCCGCAGATGATGCGTCCCCAGCAATTCCGCGCTCCGCCCCGGATAGCGCTGCGTCGAGCGATAGGCCTCGTCCTGCGGCGGCGTCGCCGCCGCCAGCGGCGCGCTCAACCGCTGCGGCGGCTGCACCGGCAGCACGCGCATCCCCGTCCGCAACCGCGTCTCCTCCACCGCCACCGTCACCGTTTCCGCCCGCACCCCCGCCGGCAGCAACACCTGGATGAAACGCGACGGCACCCAGGGCGTCCCCGGCTCGTCCTCCGGCAGTTCCCCTCCCGCCAACCGGATCCGCTCGAACCCATCCTGCTCTTCATAGCCCACCTGATCCGGCGTCCACGAAAACACCCCCCGCCATTCGCCGGCAAGCGCCACCCCTCCCGCCAGCCAAATCCCTAACACCGCCCATCGCCACAGGCAACCCATCCTGCCCAAACCCCTCCGTCTTTTCCCGCGGATTCGCATCTCCCCAACACACTTCATAATGTTATCCTAACGATCGACCTCCGCCACCGGCAACCTCTTTTTAACCTCTCCCGGTCCATTTTTTTCGCGGTTGGCATTGCCCCTCACCCCGGTTTGGGTGTATGGAGTATCCGTGACCACGCTCCGAGTTCCATCGTTCACCGCCGGCGGAAACTGGCTCCTCACCAGCGCCGCCGCCAAGGTCGATCTGACCCGCCGCCTGCGCTCCGCCCTGAACGCCGCCGGACTGCGCCTCCACGCCGCCGACCTTTCCCCCCTCTCCGCCGCCTTCTCTTTCGCCGATGCCCATCACCTCCTGCCGCCCCTCGACGATCCGCAATTCCTCCCCACCCTCCTCGACCTCTGCACGCGCGAACACATCCGCGTCCTCCTCCCCACCCGCGACCCCGAGCTGCTCTTCTACGCCCGCCACCGCGCCGCCCTCCTCGCCGCCGGCGTCTGGCCGATCGTTTCCGATCCCGCCTCCGTCGATATCTGCCTCGATAAAATCCGCTTCCACGCCCACTGCC
>CAYODC010000192.1:0-4559 GCA_964402575.1 uncultured Verrucomicrobiota bacterium | reverse complement strand
GTCAACCTGTACGCGGGGGGGCTCTTCACCCAAGCGGGTGGGGGGGCGGCGAACAAGGTGGCGATGTGGAATGGCTCCTCATGGACGAATCTCGGCAGCGGGGTTAACGAGTATGTCATGGATCTGGCCCACGACGGGGTCAACCTGTACGCGGGGGGGTATTTCACCCAAGCGGGGGGGGGGGCGGCGAACGGGGTGGCGATGTGGAACGGTTCGGCATGGACAGGGCTGGGAGGCCACGTTTCCAGAGGGGTCCAGGCCCTTCTCCGCATGGGAATGCATTTGTATGTGGGAGGACATAACATAGAAGGTCCCATAACGTCTAATTTCGTGTATGAGGTGGAGATGGGCACGGGGGTGTCGCCGGTTTCAGGCCCGAAGGCGGGCGGCTACCGGGTGACGATCAGCGGGGCGGACCTGGGTGACGGGAGCGACGTGACGAATGTGACCTTGTGCGGGGTGAAGGCGTCGGCGATCGTGAGCCAGAGTTCCACGCAGGTGGTGGTGAAGGCGGGGGCGTCCACCAAGGTGGTCGCGGGGGCGGTGAAGGTGTTTTCCACGAGCCGCGGGGTGACGACGAAGAGCAACGGCTTCAGCTACGCGAATCTTGCGGCGTTCCAGTTGCAGGCCGTGGCGTTGACGAACAGCGTGGTGCTGCGCTGGCCGGATCCGAAGGTCTATGGGAACGGCAGTGCGGTCGTGCAGCTCCGATACTCCGCCAGCTCGTATCCCGCAGTGGGAGAAGGGAGTCTGCTGTACAGCGGGACGAACCGGGTGTTCCAGCACACCGGCCGGACACCCGGACAGGCGTGCTACTATTCCCTCTTCGTGAGCGACGATGGGACGACCTTCGTGGAGCCGCCCTGACGGTGGGGGGGGCGATAAACGAGTTGAAGAAAAAGATCAAGGGTTCGGGGGAACGAGATCAAGGGGCCGAAGACGTGCGCAGGTGTCAACACCGCTGCGGGATACATCGATCGTTGGTTCGATCGTGGCTGACGCGGCCGGCGCGGGGCGGGGGCGTGAATGTTAAAATAATATTAGTATAATTTCTTGCGGGAGACCCCGGGGAAGAATTATTCTGACGTCAAGGTATAGGCGAGCGGTGCACTTCGGTTTTGGTTTAAGGTGACGCATCAAACATCCGATTGATTATACAAATATCGCAGCCGATCAGGACACGGTGTCGCAAGGATAGGGAAAGGCGAGAGGATGAACGCGAAACATAATCCGTGGACAGGTGTGGGTCTGGGGGGGATTCTGCTGGTCGCGGCGACCAGCCTGGCGACCATGGCCACGGGATCGTCGCCGACGCTGGCGTTGCGGGTGGTGGACAACGCCGTGCAGGTGGGGACGGAATCGCCCGCTCCGTTTTACCTCCAGTGGTGCACGCCGATGGGGGAATGGGCGAACTGGAGTGCGGGCACGGTGATCGATCCGGCGGCCCCTTCCCACTGGTTCCGGGGGGTTTTCGAGGATGTGGAATTGGGCGATCCCATGCAGTGGGAGCCTCCGGAGGATGTCGCGTTCTACGCCGCGGATGCCGGGGACGAGGGCGGGGATGACTTGTCGTGGGTGACCATCGGGACGATTCGCGACGAAGGCTCGATCGAAGGCCTGCCGGCGCCGGACCGGATGTCGCTGCTGCCGGATCCGATCCTGGTGAGCGCGGATGCGCCGAAGAACAACCAGGCGGTGGCCACGCCCGATCCGGGGCGGGTCCGGCTGTATTGGCAGAATCGCACGACCCGGCAGCCGGTGATCTGGCACTTGGGGGATACCGGGTTGAAGAAGGGGGCCGTGACGGTGGCGTCGTCGCCGTCGTCAGCGTGGGGCATTGCGGGGACAGGGGACATCGACGGCGACGGGACCGAGGATCTGGTCTGGCACAATTCGAGTTCGGGGCGGGTGGTGATTTGGTTTTTGGATCCGGACGGGGTGTTCAACCGGAGCCAGCAGGTGGTGGACGCGAATCTGGCGACGTCGTGGAGCATCCAGGGAGTGGAGGACATGAACGGGGACGGGGTGCCCGACCTGGTGTGGCACCAGTCGACGACGGGGCGCGCGTATGTCTGGGCGCTGAATGCGAGCGGGGTGCGGACGAGCGGATGGGATGTGTCGGCGACGTATCCGGCGACGGCGTGGAAGATCAAGGGCGTGGCGGACATGAACGGGGATTCGAATCCGGATCTGGTATGGCACCACTCCAGTACGGGGCGGGCGCACATTTGGTACTTGGATGCGGCGGGCAAATACGTGAGCGGGGCGAACATCGCCGAAGTCAACCTGGCGACGGCGTGGAAAATCATGGGGGTGGAGGACATGAACGGGGACACGAATCCGGACCTGGTGTGGCACAACTCCAGCACGGGGCGGGCGCACATCTGGTATTTAGACGAAGCGGGGAAGTACGTGAGCGGGGCGAACGTTTCTGATTCCAATCCGGCGACGACTTGGAAGATCAAGGGGGTGGCGGATGTCAACAGCGACGGGAATCCGGACCTGGTGTGGCACAACTCCAGCACGGGGCGGGCCCTGACGTGGTTCCTGAACGATTCGGGCCTTTACGTCAGCGGCGCGGGGGCCACCAGCGCCAATCTGGCGACCACATGGCAGATCAACGACGTCTCCTATTGATGGCGTAATCGCGGCGCGGGGGGGGCGGCATCCTTCCGGCAGGCAGGGCTTCGAAAAACCGAGGCCCTGCTTGGCATTTGCCTTTGATCATCGGATCTGGTGGCATGGGGTCTGCTTGCTTGAATCCGTGCACTTCCGGCATGGTCCGTCCGGGAGGAAGACTGAAGGATGACCACGTGGAATAACCAAGGGAGTGGGAACGAGATGAATGCAGTTTGGAAAGATCGTTTGGAGGCGTTGGCTCCCTATTTGAAGACCAAGCGGGTCTATGTATTCGGGACCGGGAAGGGGGGGGCGGGGGTGCTGGTCCGATTGAAGGAATGCGGGGTGGCGGTGGCCGGATTCCTGGACAACCGGGTGGAAACCGAAGACCAGTTCGAGGGGATGCGCGTGGTGTCGCCGGCGGTGCTGGAGCGGGAAGATCCGTCGCAGGTGGCCGTGGTGGTGGCCAGCCAGACCTATTATGATTCAATGGAGGAACAATTGGCCCGGATGGGATTCAAGAAGGGGGTGCAGTATTTTTCGCCGATGGAGCCCCTGCGCAAGCGGGACCCCGACGCGCTGCCGACGAGGCTGTCGCGCTACACGCAGAAATACGACGGGGATTTCACGCGGATCTTCCTTTCGCGCGACCCGAAGCGCGGGGTGAGCGTGACGCTGGACGAGAACTACACGCTGTACCAGGGCGTGCTGGCGACGCGCGGGCTGGAGGGATGCCTGGCGGAGGTGGGGGTGTTCCGGGGCGGGACGTCGCGGATGATTTGCGAGGCGAAGGGGGACGCGCCGCTGTACCTGTGCGACACGTTCGAGGGGATGCCGATGCTCCAGAACGACAAGGACACGAAGGGGGTGTGGGTCAACACCCACACGACGACGTCGCTGGAGTATGTGCGCGAATACGTGGGGGGCTATCCGAACGTGCATTTCGTGAAAGGCATCTTCCCGGACAGCGTGGCGAAGCATCCCGAGTTGGACCTCGAGAGCAAGAAATTCAAGTTCGTGAACCTCGACGTGGACCTGTATGAATCGACCTTGCAGTCGCTGGCATGGTTCTGGCCGCGGATGGTGTCGGGGGGGTGGGTGGTGACGCACAACTACAACCTGACGTACGGCAAGTGGGGCAACACGCCGGGGGTGGAGAAGTCCTTCAAGGAATACCTGAAGGGCGACTCCTGCCGGATCGTGGAGATCGCCGAGACCCAGGCGCTGATCATCAAGCCCTAGGTCGTCGGCATGAACCCCGCCCCCCCGCCCCGGCGCATGGATTATCCGCAGGTCTTTCACGGTTTGTGGACGATGCGGGAGACGCTCCGGGGCGTCCCGGTGGTGGTGCTGGGGACGGGGGCGCTGGAGAAAAGCGTGGTCGAGGCCTTGCGGGCGATGGGGATCGCGCCGGCAATGGCCCTCACGATGGATGCGGCGCCGACGCCGTTCTGCGGCTTGAAGGTCCAGTCCCTGCGGCACAACGCGGGGATGGGGCTGGCGGGCGCCCGGGTGGTGGTGGCGCGGCCGGCGTACCAGCCGCTGGTGGCGCAGTTGATGAAGCTGTGGGGGGTGGGGGCGGAGGCCTTCGTCGAGTTGTACAAGCGCCCGGTCGATGTTCCGGTCCAGGCGCTGACGCCGATGCCTGAGCCCCTGCGGTCCTCGCCGGAGGCGCTGGCGGCGTTCATGGAGCGGCGGAAGCGCGGGCGGGAGCGGCGCTATCGATGGGCGCAGGCGTTCACGCGGTGGGTGTTTTATGCGTATTTCGTGCTGTGCGGGACGGGCTGGCAGTACGGGGTGCGGCGGCGGGACAAGTGGGGGCTGCTGAGGCGGGCGTTCCGGAACGCGCCGCATTTCAAGAGCCTGACGACGCCGGCGCAGCAGCTGTGGCTGTGCCACGAGCTGTTCAAGGTGTCGGTGAAGGCGCGGGGCGACGTGGT
>CAYODC010000191.1:2024-4577 GCA_964402575.1 uncultured Verrucomicrobiota bacterium | reverse complement strand
CGCTCGGACCCACTCCCCCCGCCGCCCGCTTCCCGCGCCTGCTTCACCCGCAACAGCCCCCTCGACACGTAGAGCGGGAAGGCCCCGGGATTGTTCCGCAATCCCTCTTCGATGAATTCCAACGCGGCCGCCGCCCCCTCCTCCTGAAGCCAGAACCCTCCCGCCAGATATCCCTGCACATAGGTCGGATCGCTCCACGTCATCAGCCGAAACCACGGCAACAGTTCCCGCCCGTCCGTGTGCACATGCGCCTCCGACGGATCCCGCCACGGCTTCACCTCCCGGTACAAATCGCCGATCCACCCCCGGAAATCCGCCTCCGCCCGGGGAATCGCCGTCTCCTTCCCCTGGCTTCCGCACACGAATTCATGCCCGTGCTCCGGATCCTCCCCATGCGCGTGTTCGTGCTCGTGATCATGGTCATGCCCTGCGTGCTCCGCTTCGCCAGGCCCATGGCGGTACGCCACCCCGCCATGCAGATATCGCTCCGTCTTGATGAACATCAAATCGCTGGCCGAGGTCCGGAATCCCCCCATCAGGGTCGCCAGCGCACTCCGGTTCCGCCGCTCCCGGGCCTGCTCGTCCCGGGCCCGCCCCCCTTCGTAGCGACTGGGATCCACCTGACCCGAAAGCCACCCCGCCAGCAGCAGGCCGCCCCCCCAGACTCCGATGGCAATCCCTCCGCGCATCACAACGACTTTCTCCTCAACAACCAGCTCCCCGCCGCCAGTCCCAGCACGATCCATAGCCCCGCACCAGCCGCCAACCGCGACAGTTCCCCCAGCGACAGCGACCCCATCCCGTCCGTGTAGCGCAACACCAGGTTCAGCCGCGCCGGCTCCGGCAGCAGCCGCACCGGACAGATGCCGCCGCCCCACCGCATCACCGGCCCCGCCGCAAACGCCACCCCCCCGGAAACCAGCAGCGCCACCCCCCGCGGCAGCACCAGCGAGATCGCCATCGTCCACGAAGCCACCGTCGCCAGCGCCAATCCCTGCAGAGCCACCATTTGCACCCCGGTCCGCGGATCATAGAATTCCATCCGCGGCGCCAGCAGGAAAACCGCCCCCGTCAACACCGCATACATCCCCACGCCCGCCAGTAGACAAGTTCCCCATTTGCCCAGCAGAATCTCCTTCCGGTCCACCGGACGGGCCAGCAACGGATACAACGTCCGGTTCTCGAGCTCCTCGGGAAATGGTCGCGCCGCCAGCACCAGCGTCAACACCTGCGCCGCCACCGCCGCCAGCGACAGCCCTAGATTCAGCAGAAACGTCCCCGTTGCGGGATCCTCCACCCCCATCGCGCGCCCGCCCGCCAGCAGCAGCACCAGCGCCCCCAGCAGTCCGCCCGCCACCGCGAAATCGCGGCGCCGGCGCAGATCCAGCAACCCTGCGCGCATCACCGGTTCCACATGGGCCCACCGGATCACAGCGGCCTCCGCCGGAACAATCCATGCGCCACCCCCAGCAGCGCCGCGGCATACACCAGCGCATACCCTGTCAACCCCGCCATCGTCCCCGCCCCCAACGGCTCCCAAATCTCCGCGTGCACCGCCTTCTCCGAAAGATCCAGCAGCGCCAGCTGCGGCACCAAATAGGTCAGCAGCCACAGCCCCGCCCGCCCGGCCGGCCCCGCGAACTCATGCAGCACCACCGCCCAGTCGCCCAGGAATCCCGCCGTGAAGTACAGCATCAATCCCGCCAGCATCGCCGCATCCCGGCTCAAGGCTAGCGAAAACACGAAACACGCCGCCGCCAGCACCATCATCTGCCCCATCTGCAAATACACGTGCTGCAGAAACAGCCCCCATCCAATCTCCCCGCCGATCGCCCCCATTCCCCCCACGAACACGGCCATGAACAGCCCAAAGCAGAAGCCCGCGGCCCCGCACACCCCCGCCAGCTTCCCCAGCAGGAAAGTGAAACGGCGGACCGGACGCGCCAGCAGCGGATAGATCGTGCGCTGCTCGAATTCCCTCGGCAACTGCCGGGTCGCCAACAAAATGACCGCCACCGCCGTGGACGTGTCCATCAGCTTCAACGCGATTTCCCGGTAGAACTTGCTCACCCCTTCCAAATCGAAGAAATCCACCGTCATCGCCAGCCCGATCAGCCCGCAGCACAGCAGGACAATCACATAGACGTCTTTTCGCCGCACCGCCTCCAGCAACACGCCCTTGGCAATCACCGCCATCGCCCGACCATCACCCATCGCGCCCCCCCTCTCCTCTCACCACCGAAATGAAGAACGATTCCAGGCTCCGCTCCTTCCCAATCGCCTGCAAATCCGCCTGGCGGATCTCCCGAATGATCCGCCCCCGGTCGATCATCAGGATCCGGTGGCACAACGATTCCACCTCGGACAACTCGTGCGAACTGAAAAAGATCGTGCATCCCTCCGTTTTCAACCGGTTCAGCAGCGCGCGCAAATCGTGCCGCCCCAGCGGATCCAGCCCCGACGACACTTCGTCCAGCACCAGCAGCCGCGGACGCGTCAGGATCGCCTGCGCGATGCCCAGCCGCTGCTGCATGCCCTTCGAAAACGTCCGCA
>CAYODC010000191.1:0-2014 GCA_964402575.1 uncultured Verrucomicrobiota bacterium | reverse complement strand
GCGCTTTCATGAGGTAGGTGATCTGCGGTGCACCCAGCCCCACTTCCTCCAGCACCTCCGGAATCCGCCCGCGCAGCTCCCTCCCTCCCATCCCCCCCAGCCGGCCATACAATTCCAACAACTCGCGCGCCTTCATGAACGGGTAGTACAAGGCAACCTCGGGCAGATACCCCACCTCCCGCCGCCCCTCCGGCGCCCCCGCCGGATGGCCGCACAGCTCGGCCTCCCCCTCCTCGGCGTACATGAACCCCATCAGCACCTTCATCGTCGTGGATTTCCCCGCCCCGTTGGCGCCGATGAACCCCACGCATTCCCCCGCCCGGACCTCGAACGTCACGTCCCGCACCGCCTGCACCCGCCGCGCTCCGCGCCCGTACGATGCCTTCAATCCCTTCACCTGGATCAGGGTGTCCATCTCGGATCTCTCCTCCTGCAGCCGAACCAATCTTTACGCGCCGTTCGACTTTTAGGAATACCACATCCCCCCCAGTTATCCCTATCCTTTTTCAGCCTGTGGCGGAAATTCCGCTCTTCCCCCTGCTGAAACATGGCCATTTCCAGATTGCCAAGATCATCGTCTAGGCCCACGATGAAGAAACTTTTCCACTTCCACAAGGATCTCCCCGATGGACACGCCATTCTTCCAGGACATGTATCCCGACGACCTCAGCCATTGCTACGGATGCGGCCGGCTCAATGAACACGGACTGCACCTCCAAAGCCGCTGGGATGGCGATGAAACCGTGGCCCTCTTCACCCCCCGGCCCTATCACATCGCCATGCCCGGCTTTGTCTACGGCGGCTTGCTCGCCTCCCTCGTCGATTGCCACGGCACCGGAACGGCCGCCGCCGCCGCCGCCCGCCAGGAGGGCCGCGAACTCGGCTCCGCCCCCCCCCTTCGCTTCGTCACCGCCTCGCTCCATGTCGATTACCTGCACCCGACCCCCCTCGGCGTGCCCCTCGAAATCCGCGGCCGCATCGAGGAAATCCACGGCCGGAAAGTCGTCGTCGCCGAAACCGTTTCCGCCGCCGGCCAGCTTTGCGCCCGCGGCCGCGTCGTCGCCGTCCGCCTGCCGCCCTCCATGGCCCCCTCCCGGTAGCTCCGGAAGCGAACCCGCGAAAATCCACTTGCCGTTCCGTCATTATGAGCATATGTTCACTTGCAGCGTGGGCCCCTTCGGCCCCCCAGCTCGAAAACGGAGAATGACCATGCCCCATCGTAATGCAACAGGTCCCGACGGACAAGGACCCGCCACCGGTCGCGGTCTCGGCAGCGGCCGGAACAGCGGAGACTAGCATGCCCCGCCCCTTCTCCAGGCGTTTTGTCGGTTGGCAACCCGGCGTTTCGATGTTCAAGCCCGCCGGTGTGCCCGCCGGCGATTTGGACCTGGTCGTGCTCAGCCTCGACGAGGTCGAGGCCCTGCGCCTGGCCGACTACAACGGCCACTACCAGGAAGCCGCCGCCGACCAGATGAAAATCTCGCGCGCCACCTTCGCGCGCATCGTTGAATCCGCCCGCCGCAAGGTGGCGGACGCGCTCATCCACGGCAAAGCCCTCCAGATCCAGACCGAACCCGGCGCCCACCCGCCCCCCCCCGCCGCCAATCCCGGCGCTTGCCACCGCCGCGGATGCGGCTGCCAGGGACATGGACACGGCCGGGGCCGTTTCATCGAATACCCACCCCAGAAAGGAAGCCCCCCATGAAAGTCGTCATCACCTCATCCTCGAAAACCCTGGCCGACCCCATCGACATGCACTTCGGGCGCGCCAAGTATTTCATCCTGGCCGATACCGAAACTGGCCGCGCCACCGCCCACGACAACGCCCAGAATCTCCATGCCGCCCAGGGCGCCGGCATCCAATCCGCCGAAACCGTCGCCCACCTCGGCGCCGAAACCGTCATCACCGGAAGCGTCGGCCCCAAAGCCTACAAGGCCCTCCAGACTGCCGGCATCAAAATCGCCCTCGTCGAAGCCGTCTGCCCCGGCACCGAAGCCCTCCGCCGCTTCAAGG
>CAYODC010000190.1:609-4635 GCA_964402575.1 uncultured Verrucomicrobiota bacterium | reverse complement strand
CCAAGGACACGTTCGGCAAGACGATGAGCGTCAGCGACGAATTGATGTGGCGCTATTACTCGCTGGTGCTGTGCCTGCCGGAGGAGGAGATCGCCTCGATGAAGGCGGCGGTGGCCTCCGGCGCGCGGCATCCGCGCGACGTGAAGGACGAGCTGGGGCGGCGGGTGGTGGCGAAGTTCCATGGGGAGGCTGCAGGCATGGAAGCCAGCGCGGAATTCGCGCGCGTGTTCTCGCAGAACCAGCTGCCGGCGGAGATTCCCGAGGTGGTGGTATCCGCCGGAAAGATCGGCATCCTGACGCTGATGGTCCAGGCCGGGCTGGCGCCGAGCACGAGCGAGGCGCGCCGCCTGGTGCAGGCCGGCGCGGTGAAGATCGGCGACGACAAGGTGGCCGACTTCCGTCTGGAGATCGAGCCCAGGGACGGCGTGGTGATCCGCAGCGGCAAGCGCGGGTTTGCGAAGATCAAGGTCGGCGCCTGAAATCAAAGCGGTCGCCACCTCAACGCGGTGGCCTACAGGGGCGGAATCGGGTTTTGCAGGCCAGGGCGTTGACCTGGCAGGAGGGGGAAAAATCCGGACACCATGCGGAACAGCTTTCTGGAGGGCCCGCTTCCACGCGGGCCAGGAGCGGGAGCGAAAAACAAACGGGGGGGAACCCGTCCCTCCAAGAACTCGGCGCCAGCAAAGGATTCCCAGGGGGCGGGGATTGTTGTATTCTATGGCGCATGAAGTTGCCGGGAGCCATGGAGCGGATGCAGGACGAATCTCTGGAGGGGTTGGTCGAGCTGATTACGTTTCACAGCGAAGAAACAGGGTTCTGCGTGCTGAAGGTGAAGGCGCGGGGACATCGCGAAATGGTGGCGGTGGTGGGCAAGGTGCCGCGGATCAACGTGGGGGAGTGGGTCAAGGCGAGGGGCAAATGGACGATCGACCGCCAGCACGGGCGGCAATT
The DNA here is from genome assembly GCA_964402575.1 of uncultured Verrucomicrobiota bacterium. Taxonomy (GTDB): domain Bacteria; phylum Verrucomicrobiota; class Kiritimatiellia; order CAIQIC01; family Lenti-01; genus Lenti-01. The sequence continues at coordinate 3,684 of CAYODC010000190.1, read as the reverse complement.
TCTGGCCGAGCATCTCGAGTCCGTCGTGCCCGATTCGCTCGACGGCATTGAAAAGTTTCTGGGGTCGGGGCTCATCAAGGGGATCGGGCCGGTCTATGCGAAGAAGCTGGTCCAGGCTTTTGGCATGGGGGTGTTGGAGGTGATCGAGAACCGCTCGGCTGAACTGGAGCAGGTGGACGGCATTGGCCCGATGCGCCGCAAGCAGATCAAGGAATCGTGGAAGGCGCAGAAAACCATTCGCGAGATCATGACCTTCCTGTTTGCCAACGGGGTCAGCACGGGGCGGGCGTTTCGCATCTACAAAGCCTACGGGGAGGAGGCCATCGCGAAGGTGCGGATGGATCCCTACTGCCTGGCGCGCGACATCCACGGCATCGGGTTCAAGATCGCCGACCAGATCGCCGAGAAACTGGGCATTGAAAAGGATTCGGTGCTGCGCGCCCGGGCCGGCCTGGCCTATGCCCTGCTCGAGCTGTCGAACCAAGGGCATTGCGCCTATCCGCGGGAGGCGCTGCTGGCGCGGTGTTCGGATCTGCTGGGCATTTCGCAGGAGCGGCTGGAGGAGGGGTTGCGAATCGAATTGGAAAACGGAGCCCTGACCGTCGGGGCGGGGGAGAATGGCGAGCCATGGATCTACCTGGCGGCGCTGGACCTGGCCGAGCGCGAAGTCGCGGCCCGGTTGGCGGAGATTGCCCAGGGGGCGCATCCGTGCCCGCGCATCGATTTGCCGGTGGCCGTCGATTGGGTCCAGAAGCAACTGGACATCCAGTTGGCGCACGGCCAGAAGGAGGCATTCTTCGGGGCTTTCCGCCACAAGGTGCTGGTGATCACGGGCGGGCCGGGCGTCGGGAAAACGACCTTGGTGCGCTCCCTGGTGAAAGTCATGGCGGCGAAAAAGCTGCGGGTTCAGTTATGCGCCCCGACCGGACGGGCGGCGAAGCGCCTGGCGGAACTGTCCGGGATGGAGGCGAAGACGATCCACCGCATGCTGGCCTATGAGCCGGGCACAGGGAGATTCCGCCAGGATGCCCGCCATCCGCTGGAAACAGATGTGCTGATCGTGGATGAAACGAGCATGATCGATGTCCAGCTCGCGGTGCATCTGCTGAGAGCCGTGCCGGCCAACGGTCTGCTGGTTCTGGTGGGGGACGTGGACCAGTTGCCTTCCGTCGGTCCGGGGTGCGTGCTGCGCGACATCATCGAGTCCGGCATGGTGCCGGTGCATCGCCTCACGGAGATTTTCCGCCAGGACGAGGGCAGCCAGATCGTTCGCAACGCCCACCGCGTGAATGAAGGGCAGATGCCGTTCCTGCCGGGGAAGGACGACGGCATGGCGGGGGGAGGGGACTTCTTCTTCGTGAAGGCCGAAACCCCCGAGCATGCCGCGGAATTGATTCGCAAGCTGGTGGCCGAGGCCATTCCGCGCCGGTTCCGGATGGACCCCATGCAGGACATCCAGATTTTGACGCCGATGCAGAAAGGGGAGCTCGGCGCCCGGAACCTGAACGCGGCGATGCAGGCGGCGCTGAATCCGCGCGGCGCCGAGGTCGAGCGCTTCGGGTGGAAGTTCCGCGAGGGGGACCGGGTGATGCAGACGGAGAACGACTACGACAAGGACGTGTTCAACGGCGATATCGGGCGGATCGAGCGGGTGGATGCGCCGGAGCAGGAAATCGTCGTGCGGTACGACGATCGGAAGGTCGCCTATGATTTCCAGGAGTTGGACGAGCTGACGCCGGCCTACGCGGTCACGGTGCACAAGAGCCAGGGCAGCGAATATCCTTGCGTGGTCCTGCCGATGCACACCCAGCATTACGTCATGCTGCAGCGGAATCTGCTCTATACGGGCATTACCCGCGGCAAGCGGCTGGTGGTGGTGGTGGGCACGGAGAAGGCGGTGGGCCTGGCCGTCCGCAATGCCGAGGCGGGTCGCCGCAACACGACGCTGCAACGCCGGTTGCGCGAGGCGTTCCATTCCGCCGAATGATCCGGTTGCCCGGAATCGGGAACCTTGTCATCGACATATGCGCATATGCGCATAAGCATAATATGCGGAAACAGCCCGGATCAAACGAGACTTTTCCATAGCGTGGAAAAACGCGAAAAAAGTTTTCCATGGTGTGGAAAACCTGCCGGAGGAAATCGTGTCGAGGGCGGTTCGAATCCCGGCGGAGTCTCTATAGGGTGCCAAAGAGGCGGTCGCCGCAGTCTCCGAGGCCGGGCAGGATGTAGCCCTGGTCGTTGAGGCGCTCGTCCAGCATGGCGGTGTAGATTTTCACGTCGGGATGAGCGGACTCCAGGGCGGCGAGGCCTTCGGGGGCGGCGATGACCGAGACGACGGTGATGGTCTGAATGCCCTTTTCCTTGAGGCGGGTGATGGCATAGGCGAGGGAGCCGCCGGTGGCCAGCATGGGATCGAGCAGAAAGACGCGCATGGTCTCGGCGCTGGGCGGCAGCTTGCAGTAGTATTCGACTGGCTGAAGAGTCTCTTCGTCGCGATAAACGCCGATGTGCCCGACCTTGGCGTTGGGGATGAGGTTCAGGATGCCTTCGACCATGCCAAGGCCGGCGCGCAGGATCGGAACCAGAAGGACTTGTTCGGCGAGTTGCTGCGCCTCGCAGGGGGCGAGGGGGGTCTGGATGCGGACCGGCCGCAGGGGGAGATCCCGGGTGATTTCGTAGACGACCAGATAGGAGAGTTCGTTGAGGGTTTCGCGGAAGAGCTTGTTGTCGGTATCGCGGCTGCGAAGAATGGCGAGCTTATGCTCGATGAGGGGGTGCTGGAGAACGGTTGCACATGTTTTCATTGCTGTGCATCATAGCAAAACCGTTCCGGCCGGGAAGGGAAAGCGTCTGGGAGAGGGCGGTCGGGAAAGCCAAAAATGAGGGTCAAGATGAAAAGCTGTTTGCAGGCCTTTCGAAATCCGGGTAAAAAGATCCGAGTTGCAGGAAACCAGGTAGAATGTTTTACTGTCCGGAATCTCGGTTGGCTGTCGAACCCACGAAGGAGTGCGTATGGACCTTGATCGGATCAAAAGCGTCATTGATTTGATGCGCGAGCACGAATTGAGCGAA
>CAYODC010000190.1:0-587 GCA_964402575.1 uncultured Verrucomicrobiota bacterium | reverse complement strand
GGGGGGGGGGGACGATCATGATGGCGCCGCCGATGATGGCTTCGCCCATGTCCGCCGCGGCTCCCGCGGCCGTCCCGGCTCCTGCGGCCACCCCGGCGGCTCCGACGGCGGATGAAAGCCTGACGCCCATCGCATCGCCGCTGGTGGGGACCTTCTACCGGGCGAGCTCGCCGGATGCGGATCCGTTTGTGTCGGTGGGCAGCCGGGTTCACAAGGACACGGTGGTGTGCATCATCGAGGCGATGAAGGTGATGAACGAGATCAAGGCGGAGACCAGTGGCGTGATCAAAAAGATCCTGGTGGAGAACGCGACGGCCGTTCAATACGGGCAGCCCATGTTCCTGGTGGAAAAAGGCTGAGGCGGGCATGTTCAAGCGAATCCTGATCGCGAACCGGGGCGAGATTGCCGTTCGCGTGATCCGGGCGTGCCGGGAGATGGGCATCCGGACGGTGGCGGTGTATTCGGAGGCGGACGAGACGTGCCTGCACGTGCAGCTGGCGGACGAGGCGGTGTGCATCGGCAAGGCGCCGGCGTCGGAAAGCTACCTGAAGATCGCCAACATCATCAGCGCGGCCGAAGTGACGGA
>CAYODC010000189.1:3661-4641 GCA_964402575.1 uncultured Verrucomicrobiota bacterium | reverse complement strand
GGCGGCGCCTTCGCCGGGGGCGAGGGTGCCGGCGGCGGGTTCGACGGAGAGCCAGGCCAGATTGGTGCTGGCGGACCAGGCGAGGGATTCGGTGCCGGAATTGGTGAGGACATAGGTTTGGGAAGAGGGGGAGAAGGGGCCGCCGGGAAGGCCGGAGGCGGTCCATCCGTCGATCGGGGAGACGGCGAATTGTTCGAGGCGGACCTGGTCGAGCCATGCGGCGTTGGCGTTGCTGGGGGCGGCGGAGGAGTTGGCGTAGGACCAGCGGGCGGTGTGGACGCCGGGAGGGATCTCGAAGGACCGGGCGGCCCATTCGGTGTTGCCGGAAATGATGGCGCGGGTCGAGCCATCGATCAGGCAGGACAGGTAGTGGGCGTTGGCGCGGGAGGAGACGCGCCACTGGAAATGGAGCTGGACGGGGCCTTCGACGAGGGCTTCCATCCAGGACTGCTGGTTGGTGGAGAGGGCGCCGCTTTGGGCGGCGTCGACGCCGTCGAAGGAGGTGGTGGTTTGGGGGAACCAGGGGAGGGCGCCGCCGCTGGACCAGTCGAGGAAGCAGGCATCGGTGGACTCGCAGAGGGTTCCCCGCGTGTCGAGAAAGGCGGGGATGGTGGTGGTCAAGCCGCTGGCGAGATTGGAGAAGACGAGGGAGGCGGCATGGGAGCCAAGCGGGAGGAGGGCGGCGGTGGCGGAGACGAGGGCGGCGGTGACGGCGGCGGTTTCGCCGGGGAGCAAGGCGCCGGAGGAGGGGGAGAGGGCGAGCCAGTCGACGCTGGAGGCGGCCGTCCAATCGGCGGCGACCAGGCCGTTGTTGGCGATGGTGAAGGTGCGGCATTCGGGGGTAAAGGGGCCGCCGGGGGAACCGGAGGCATGCCAGCCGTTGGAGGGGGAGACGAGCAAGGAGTCGACGACGACCTGATCCAGCCAACCGGTGTTTTCATAGAGGGGGGAGTTGGAGGAGGTGACGTAGGCCCAGCGGA
>CAYODC010000189.1:0-3651 GCA_964402575.1 uncultured Verrucomicrobiota bacterium | reverse complement strand
GAGGGTGTGGACGCCGGAGGGGATGTCGACCAGCCGTTGTGACCAGGAAGCCGGCGTGCCGCTGATGGATGATCGCAGGGAGCCATCGAGGAGAAAGCGCAGGGAGGATGGGGAGCGGGAAGAGACGCGCCATTGGAAGGTGACGCGGGCGGGGCCCTGGACAAGGGTCTCGACCCAGGACTCTTGATTGGGGGAGAGGGCGCCGGCCTGGGCGGCATCGGAGCCATCGAACGTCCGGTTGGTCTGGTTGAACCAAGGGGCATCGCCGCCGGAGGTCCAGGAGAGCTGGCATTCGTCGAGGGCTTCGCAGAGGGACCCCGTGGTGGAAAGAACGACGGGGCGGGGCTGGGCGAGGCCGGAGAGGAGATTGGAAAAGACGAGTTGGGATGGATAGGCGCCCAAGGGCTTGGCGTCGGCATTGGCGTTCAGGGCGATGTCGACGGTGGCGGAGCCGCCGGGGGGCAGTACGCCGGAGAGGGGGGAGACGTGGAGCCAGTCGGCGTCGCAGGCGACGGACCAGGGGATGTCCATGGTGCCGGAGTTGGTGAGGACATAGGAGCGGGAGGCCGGGACGAAGGGGCCGCCGGGGAGGCCAGAAGCGGTCCAAGAGGAAGACGGGGAGATGGAGAGGTAATCGAGATGGATTTGATCCAACCAGGCCGCGTTGGCGCCTTGCGGCGCGGTGGCGGAGATGGCGTAGGCCCAGCGGAGGGTGTGGACGCCCGTGGCGATGTCGTGGACCGCGTTGGTCCAGTCGGTTTCGCCGGAGAGGGACACGCGCTGGGCGCCATCGACGAGGAAGCGGACGAAGTGGGTGCTGCGGGAAGAGGTCTTCCAGTTGAAGCGGATTTGGAGGGGGCCTTCGACGACGGTTTCCAGCCAGGAGGACTGGTTGGGGGCGAGGAGTCCGCTTTGGGCGGCGTCGGAGCCATCGGACGCCACCTCGGTTTGGAAGGCCCAGGGCGCGTCGCCGCCGGTGGACCAGGGCAGGTTGCAGGCTTCGACGGCATCACAGACCATGCCTGCGATGGCGAGGGTTGCCGGGCGTGTTTCGGTCAGGCCGGTGACCTGGTTGGAAAACACCACGGAGTCGGCATAGCCGCCGATGGGCAGGCTGGAGGCGTTGGCGTTGAGGGCGACGTGCACCTCCACGGATTCATGGGCCTGCAGGAGCCCAGACGACGGGGAAACGGTGAGCCAGTTGGCGGTCGCGGCGGCGGTGAAGGAAATGGGCTGGGTGCTCTTGTTGGTGACGACATAGGTCTTGGAATCCGGGGAGAAGGGGCCGCCGATTTCGCCGCGGGGGGCGAACCCCTCGGCCGGAAAGACGGCGAGGTGGTCGCGGACGGTCAGGATCACGTGGCGGGTTTCCAATTGGCCGGTGGTTTCGTTGCCGAAGGTGACGGATCCCTCGTGCGTGCCGGGAGGAAGGGTGGCGGCGAGTTCATTGAAGTACACGTCGATTTCCAGGGGCGAGAACGGGGGGAGGGTGAAGCCATAGGTGTCGACGGAGAGCCAATCGACATCGGGCGCCACGACCCAGGTGGATTCGATTTCGTTGGTTTCGGTGACGGCGTAGGTGTGGTATTCGGGATCGAAGGGGCCGCCGGCTTCGCCGGAGGCAAGGAAGATCGAGGTGGGGATGACGCAACTGAAATCGGCCATGTGGAGGTCGACGAAGAGGGGGAGGTGGTCGGAAGACAAGAGGCAGGCGGTGGCGGGGAGGGGGACGCCGGCCTTGGGGAGGCCGCCGCCGGCATCGGCGGCGGAGTTGTAGACTTCGGCCTGCGGGGCGCCGAGGGGGCTGTCCATCAGGGGAGGGCTGAGGTAGATGTAGTCCAGTTGGCGGCTGGAGGCGATGCGGGTGACGGGGTTGGAGGTGCCTTCCCAATAGGCCGGCATGCGGCGGAAGCCGACGCCGGCGTCGGCATAGCGGTCGGAGGGGAAAGTGGCGTAGGCCACCGGGAAGGTGACATCGGAGCCGAGGACAAAGCCGCTGGGGGCGCTGCTGGGCTGGGCGGCGAACTGGGCGGGGGTTTGGGCGTCGCGGATGTCGTCGTTCATGTCGCCGGTCAGGACATATTCGGTATGGGTGGGGTTTTCGGAGAGGTAGGCATCGACATCCTGGACAATGCGGAGGGCTTCGATGGAGCGGCGGAACTTGTCGATGCTGCCGGCGCTGGACTTGTGGTGCATGGTCCAGAGGACGAGGGGGCGGAGGGCATCGGGGACGTCGATGACGGCGCGAAAGGGGAAGCGGGTGAGTTCAACGGCGCCGGTGGGGGACTGGACATTGCAGGTGGACAAGATCGGGAATCGGCTGAAGAACCCATTGTAGAGATAGCCAGCGAAGGGGCCATGTTCGCCGATGGCGGCATAGGGATAGCCCAGGGTCGAGGCCAGGTTGGACCAGGCGCCAAACGTGCCGGATCGCAGCTCCTGGAAGCAGACGATATCAGCGTCCATGCGGGCGAGGACATCGTGGAGGGCGTTGTATTCTTCGCTGCCGATGTCGCCGGTTCCATTTTCGATGTTGTAGGTGGCCACGCGGACTTCGCGCGCGAAGGAGCTGGATGGGGCGAGGGTCAACAGGACAAGCGCCAGCGCCATACGCACGGCGCCGGGAAGGGGCCGGCGGCGGGGTTTTCCGGATGGGATGGAGCCAGGGGATCGCATGAAAAAACCCATGGGTTCTCGCGAGAAACAATGGGACGACGAGAATGAAACAAACGCAGGAAAAAGCAAGCCGGGGGGGCGCGATTAACAGGAATTTAGCAAAGGGCGGAGTGGGGGCGCGGGCTAGCGCAGGAAAGGGGCGAGGGGGGCGGCGGGGGTGGCGCCGGAGGCGGGGGAGGAGGTGTCGCGGGCGGCGGATTCGATGACGTGCAGGAAGTAGGGTTCGAGCGGTTGGCGGGGATGGTCGAGGGAGGGGGCTGCGCCGAGGGTGGCGCGGGCGGCGTCGAGGACCTTGCGCAAGGTGGCGGGATCGGAAGGCGTGGGGAAGGTCAGGGTGGTTTTGTCCTTCTGGGCGAGCAGGTCGTCGAGCGTGCCGTGGGCGAGGATGCGTCCGTTGAAGAGGATGGCGACCTGCTGGCAGACGTCCTCGACATCGGCGAGGAGGTGGGAGGTGAGCAGAACGGTCTTGCCGCGCGCGGCGAGGGCGAGGAGGAGATCCTTGACCTGGCGGGTGCCCTGGGGGTCGAGGCCGGCGGTGGGTTCGTCGAGGATGACGAGGTCGGGGTCGTTGAGCAGGGCCTGGGCGAGGCCGATGCGGCGGGCCATGCCCTTGGAGAATTCGCCGACGGGCCGGTGGCGGGCGTGGGCGAGGCCGATCATGTCGAGGAGCTGGTCGATGCGTTCGCGGGCCTGCGGGGGGGGCAGGCGGAAAAGGCGGGCATAGAAGGCGAGGGTTTCGAGGGGAGTCAGGTGGGGGTAGAGATAGGATTCCTCGGGAAGATAGCCGATGCGGTTTTTGACGGCGGTGGAGCGGGGCGAGGAGCCGAGGACTTCGAGGGTGCCGGAGGAGGGGAAGAGCAGGCCGAGGATCATCTTGATGGTGGTGGATTTGCCGGAGCCGTTGGGGCCGAGCAGCCCGAAGACCTGGCCGGCCGGCACCGCGAAGGAGATGCCGCGGACGGCCTCGACGCGCGG
>CAYODC010000188.1:1365-4649 GCA_964402575.1 uncultured Verrucomicrobiota bacterium | reverse complement strand
CACCATCATCCAGAGATTGTTCGTCGTGAACATCTCCGGACTCACCGCCGGCGCCACCTCAACCACGGATTCCACCGCCGGCACAACTTCCTGCGCCCAGACCGCGCCCGCACTGGCCGCCAGCCATGCGCCAAATGCCATCCATCCCAATCCCAACGCTTTCATCTTCTTTGCTCCTCCCCGGTCCCTCCCGCGTCTGTTCAGTGCGCCAGCCGAGATTCCGGTTCCCCCATAGGATGCAATACCCATGCCAATAGAGGATGAATCTTGCCCGGATATTTCGTAACTAATGACATGTATTATAGATATATATTTTCAGCCTTAAAACATTTGTGGGAGTAGCTGTTTTCAATGCTACTTATTTGTAACTTTTTTTGTTCTTTGCCTACACTTTTGTAACTCCAGAAACCCTCTTCCCCTCGCCATCGTGAAATCTCGTGCCCATCTCTTGCCGGGCGGCAATCCGTGCATGGGAACGAATCCGGAATTGGGAATGCGTTGGACCCCCTGCACCTGCCCTATTTCCATTGATTTTTCCCTCTGGTTTCCCCATTTTCCTTCCGTGACCATCTCCCGGCACTTCCATGGGTGGGACGCCTCACCATTGCCTTCCGCCATCGCCATTTTGACCCGTCCGTGGGCCGAAATGGGCTTCCAAGGCCCCCTCGACCTCCGCGGCCTCTTGGTCTTGGTCCCCACCCGCCACGCAGGCCGCCGCCTTCGCGCCGAACTCGCCCGTTTCGCCGCGGAAAAAAAATCGGCGGTTCTCGCCGGAGCCATCGTCACCCCCGAGCATCTGATCCCCCCGCGGCCCGAGGCCGCATCCGACCTGCTCGCCCTCGCCGTGCTCGCCCGGCTCCTGTGCGATCGGCACGCCGATCTTCCCGCCTTGTTCCCAGTCGCCGGCGCGGATTGGTCGTTCGCCTTCGCCCTCGGCATCGCCAGGCAACTCCAGGACGTCCGCCGCCAGCTCGCCGCGGCCAATCGCTCTGCCGCCGACCTGGTCCCCCTCGCCGCCGCCGAAGATCAGGACCGATGGTCCGCCATCTCCCGCCTCGAACAGGACCTCATCCAACATCTCTCCCGCCTCGGACGGCCAGACCCCCTCCAGGCCCTTCGTCAGGCCGCAATAACCCCTCCCCCGTCTTTCCCCTTTTCCCGGATCGCCTCCTTGTTCATTCCCGATCTGCCGCCTGTCGCCACCTGCGCCCTCCAAACCCTTTCCGCATCCCTCCCGGTCGATATCCACCTCTCCGCACCCCCATCCGAAGCGGACCGCTTCGACATCTTCGGTCGCCCTGTTCCCGACCAATGGGAACAGGAATCCCTCCCCTTCGGCCAAACCCAGATCCATGTGTTTGACCAGGCCCCCGATGAAACCGACGCCCTCGCCGATCTCCTGATCGCGGCCAACCACAACCATCGCGCCCTTGCCGTCTGCACCCCCGACCCCGACCATGCCCGCGCCCTCGAACGCCGCCTCCAAATGTCCGGCCATCCCCTCTACCTTCCCAACGGCATCCCCCTCGAGTCCACATCCCCCGGCCGCCTCCTCTCCGCCTGGCTCGCCCTCCTCCGCCAGCGCGACTACGCCTCCACCGCCGCCTTCCTCCGCCATCCCGACGCCCAGGATGGACTCCTCCACCGCCTCGGCCTCGACGACGCCTCCGCCCTGCTCTCCGCCCTCGACCAGTGCCAGGCCGATCATCTGCCCACCTCCTTCCACGATCTCCTGGCCTTCGCCCGTTCTTCCGATCCGGACGGCCCCCTCGCCGCCGCCCTCGATTTCCTCCTCGCCCGTTTCGACGACCCCATCGCTTCCTTCCTCGCCGATTTGTATGAATGGCGCGCCCCTTCCCCCGATCCCCTCTTTGTCCAGGCCGCCCAGGCGGTCTCCGATCTCCTGCGATCCTCGGACGACACCGCCCGCCTTCTCCATCTCTCCCCCGCCGACGCCCTCGACCTTCTGCGCTGCGCCCTCTCCCTCCAACAGGTCTTTCCCAAACCCAACTCCTCCGCCCTCCCTGAAACCCTCGGATGGCTCGAGGTCCAGTGGGACTCCTCGCCCATCCTCCTTCTTGCCGACATGCGCGAAGGCGTCATCCCCGAAACCCGCATCGGCGACGCCTTCCTCCCCGACTCCCTCCGCCAGACGGCCGGACTCCCCGGCAACCGCGAGGCCTTCGCCCGCGACCTGTTTCTCGCCCGCGCCCTCCTCGCCTCCCGCCCCCCCGGCGGCGTCCGCTTCCTCTATAGCCGCCGCGCCGCCAATCAGGATCCCCAGCTCCCCTCCCGCATCCTGCTCGCCTGCCCGCCCGACGAGCTGCCCGCCCGGATCGACCTTCTGTTCGGCCAACCCGCCCTCCGCGCCCCGCGCCCCGACGCCCCCCCTCTCCCCGCCCTCCGCCTGACGCCGCCGGCCTGCCCCCCCTCCCTCATCCCCTCCCGGATCTCCGTCACCGCCTTCCGCTCCTATCTCGCCTGCCCCTTCCGCTTCTATCTCTCCCAGGTCCTCCGCATGCGCCCCCAAGACGACGGCGCCCGCGAGCTCGACCCCTCCGGCTTCGGCACCCTCGCCCACGAAGCCCTCCACCTCCTGGCCTCCACCCCCTCCCTCGACGACGAAACCCAACTCCAGTCCCTCCTCCTCGCCGAACTCGACCGCCTCGCCCGGCGCCAATTCGGTCCGCTCCCCTCCTTCGCCCTCCAAATCCAGCTCGATTCCCTGCGCCAGCGCCTCTGCGCCGCCGCCCACCTCCACGCCGCCTCCGTCCGCGAGGGCTGGCGCATCGTCGCCGCCGAGGAAACCTTCGAGGCCCCCCTCGACGGCATGCTCCTGCGCGCCCGCATCGACCGCATCGACCGCCACCTCCACGATGGCCGCATCCGCATCCTCGACTACAAAACCACCGATGCCGGCCCCGCCCCCAACGAAACCCACTACCAGTCCCGCAACAAGGAATGGATCGACCTGCAACTCCCCCTCTACCGCTTTCTCTACGAACAGCGCCACCCCGACGCCGCCGTCTCCGTGGGCTATTTCAACCTCCCCAAGGCCGTCGCCAATGCCGGCATCTCCGAACTCGATTTCGCCTCCCGCGACGGCGACCTCTATCCCTCCGCCCTCCAAACCGCCCGCGACGTCATCGCCCGGATCCAGTCCGGCCTCTTCTGGCCGCCCGCTCCCGTTCGCCCCGATGCGGATGACTTCTCCCTCCTTTTCTCCGGCGGCGACGACCTCCTACAGGAACCCTCCGCCCCGTGAGCCCGCCCCTCCCCATCCG
>CAYODC010000188.1:0-1355 GCA_964402575.1 uncultured Verrucomicrobiota bacterium | reverse complement strand
CTTCGGGCTTCTCTTCACCGCCGATCCGCCGCTCATCGAGGAACCCGGCGCCCCATGAGCCCCCTCCCTCCCATCCGCAACGCCGCCCTCGCCGCCTCCGCCGGCACCGGCAAGACCTTCGCCCTCGCCTGCCGCTACCTCGCCCTCCTCGCCGCCGGCGCCGACCCCTCTTCCATCGTCGCCCTCACCTTCACCCGCAAGGCCGCCGGCGAAATCCTCTCCCGCATCCTCACCCGCCTCGCCAAGGCCGCCGACTCCGACGCCGAACTCCTCGCCCTCGCCACCGATCTCGCCAACGCCCGCCTCCCCGCCTTCCCCTGCCGCCCCGCCGCCCAAGCCGCCCTCCGCGGCCTTGTCCAAGCCCTCCCCCGCCTCCGCATCGGCACTCTCGATTCCTTCTTCTTCCAGATTCTACGCCCCTTCCGCCTCGAGCTCGGCATCGGCGCCGACCCCTCCATCGTCCAACCCTCCGAAAACCCCGAAGACAACCTCATCCTCCAGCATCTCCTCGAAAACGCCTCCCTCTCCGACGCCGAACAACGCGAACTCCTCGAAACCTTCAAGCTCGCCACCTTCGGCGAGGAACGCAAAAGCGTCTACTCCTCCATCGCCCGCCTCGTCCACAACCAGCAGGAACTCTTCCAGCGCGCCCCCCGCCGCGAAACCTGGGGCGCCCCCGCCCGCATCTGGAATGGCGACCCCTCCCTCCTCGCCACCCCGTCTCCCCCCGACTGGAATTCCATCGCCGACGCCCTCGACGCCCAGGCCGATACCCTTCACTCCCCCTCCGCCCAGAAAGCCTGGCGCATCTTCCACGAGGCGCTTCTCCAGGCCCGGGACCTCGGCTCCTTCGATTTCGGCCCCGCGCTGAATAAACGACTCTACGCCACCTTCACTTCCCCCGGCGCCGATCGCTCCGCGGTCGGATACAACCGCGCCTCCATCCCCCTCCTCCCCGGCACCCAGCGCGCCCTCGCCGACGCGTTCGCCTATATCCGCCACTCCGCCCTCTTCCGCCAAATCCTCCGCACCCAGGGCCTCCACCGCCTCCTGAGCGCCTACGACCGCGAACACCGCGCCCACATCGCCCGTACCGGCCAGCTCTCCTTCAACGACATCGCCCGCCTCCTCGCCCCCGGACCCAGCTCGACCGCCGCCTCGATGCCCGCTTCCTCCATTGGCTCCTCGACGAATTCCAGGATACCTCCCTCCTTCAGTGGGCCGTCATCGAAAACCTCGTCGACGAAGTCATCCAGAACCCTGACGCCGACCGCTCCTTCTTCTACGTCGGCGACACCAAGCAGGCCATCTACGAATGGCGCGGCGGCGACCCCCGCCTCTTCCGCCGCATCCTT
>CAYODC010000187.1:0-4652 GCA_964402575.1 uncultured Verrucomicrobiota bacterium | reverse complement strand
CTCTGCATCACTTCGCCGTCTCAGAATAGGCGGTGCTCGGCCGGACGCTTACATTGTTATTCATGCCGACATCATGTGAGGCAAGGGATTAACGAGCAAGTTAATCCTTGATTAAGCGGGAGGACAGAAGCCTTCCGGCAGAAAAAGCCGGGCCCGCAGGCCCGGCTTTGCCGGATCCGTCGTCCCGTTACGGCCTCACCACCCGATAGTAGCGCTGGATGTCGGACGGATCGTCATCGTTCAGATCGACCACCTCATTCGTGGCCGTTTGCGAATCCACAGCCTGCCAGACGTTGCCCAGCAGGTTGGTGGTATATTCCAGATCGTAGGTGATGCCGACAACAGACTGGATCCGCATGCTCATGCCTTGAGCACTCATCACCGGCTCGACGATCGGCGCCGGCGGGGGCGCGGCGCCGCCGGCCGTCGTCGTCGCCGTCACCACCTGCGACCACTCGCCGCCAGCCGCCCGAACGCGCGCGTAGTACGGCGTCGAGGGCTCGAGACCCAGCACCTCGTAGGTCAGCGCCGCCACCGTGGCATCCAGATGCAACGATCCTGCCCTGCGGCCAGACGCCACTGGCGTAACCGAGAAGTCGTCGAAATACGCCGTCGCTCCAGAATAGGTCCGCACCTCGAAATCGAGGTTGGTCGCCCCCGCCGCCGGCGTGTTCGTCAGCACGATCTGCGCCCATTCGGCGCTGCTGGCGTTGTAGTTGGTGGGCTGCAGGCTGTCGCCGCTGCCCGCACCGTTGTTCCACAGCGCCCAGATGCGCACGTCGGCGCCATCGCCCGCCGTCACCCGGTACCAGTAGCTGATGACGTAGGGCGTCGCCCCGTCCGCCGCCGGAATCGCCACCTGCTGGTCGAGATCCCGCGTGCTGGTAGCCCCAATGCAGGAGATGGAATAGCTTCCCGAATGCGGACCGTCCGTCGAAACCGCATAGGGCGATTCCACCGTGCCCCACCCCGTCGTGTCGCCCGTCTCGAAGCCCGCATTGACCATCAGGTTGCTTCCGCTAGCGCCACCGGACGTGAAGTTCGTGTCCGTCGCCACCTGGACCTGGTAGTTCGATCCGCCCGTCGTCGCCGTCCAGTTCACCGTGAACGAGTTGCTCGACAGGTTCGCGATGCTCGCCACCGGGATCAGTACCGGCGCCGATGCTACCGCAACCGTCACCGTCGTTCCGGCCGTTCCCAGCGTGTTCGATGCCATGAAGACGAAGTCAAACGTCCCCGTCTCGCTCGGCGTGAACGTCAGCACCCCGCCCGCAAATCCGTAGTCCGCCGGATCCGCCGTCGCCGACGCCAGCACGACCTCCGGCGCCGGATTGCCCGTCGCCTGGCTGGCCACATCCAGCGTAAATTCCACGTTCAGAGTCGCCGACTGCTCCGCGATCGCCGCAAACGACGGGGCCGACGGGCCCGACGACAGCGTCGTCGCCGACACCACGTCCGACCATTCACCGCCGACCGCCCGCACCCGCGCATAATACGGCGTCTCGGGCTCGAGCCCCGTCACCGGATGCGTCAGCGTCGACACCGTCTCGTCCAGCAGGATCGACCCGCCGCTGCCGCTGCCCGACACCACCACGTCATCGAACCCGCAGTTGACATCCTTCGTGAAGTGGAACGACAGCTGCGTCGTCTGCGGATTCAACGCCACCTCATACGTCGCGCCACCTTGCGCGATCGCCACCGTGTCCAGCAGCGCCCACGCGCCGTTCACCAGCCCGGAAACCGCGATCGTGCTGCCATCCCCTCCATTTCCGTACGCGAAGAACGAAAGATTCGTCCCGCCCGTCGCGAACACCGGACTGGTCAGGGCCTGGCCCGTCAGCCGGAACTTGTAGGCCGGCACCGCCGCCCCGCAGTACGTGGAGCTCGTGTAGTCCAGATCGCTCGACAGGCTGCTCGTCCAGCCCGACGGCGGCGCGCCGTCCGTCAGCGTCAGGAAATCCTCTGTCAGGAGTTCTCCGCCGCCGCCGCTGGTGAAGGCGTCGTCGCTGGCAACTTGGAGCTGGTAGCTCGATCCGCCCGTCGTCGCCGTCCAGTTCACCGTGAACCCGTCGCTGGCCAGGTTGGTGATGCTCGCCACGGGAATCAGCACCGGCGCCGCCGCCACCGCCACATTGACCGTCGTCCCGGCCGTGCCCAGCGAATTCGTCGCCGTGAACACGAACGCAAACGTTCCCGTCGCGCTCGGGGTGAAGGAGAGCGTGCCGGCCGCGAAGGAGTAGTCCCCGCCGTTCGCGGTGGAGGAATCCAGCGTGATCGCCGGCACCGGATAGCCCGATACCTGGGCGGACACGTTGAACGAGAACGGAACGGCCACCACCGCCGACTGTTCCGCGATCGCCGCGAACGATGGCGGCGCGTCCTCGGCCGTCGTCGTCGCCGTGCCCGTCGTCGACAGCGGACCGGTCGTGTTCGCCGTCGCCCGCACCCGGTAGTAGTACGGCGTGGCCATCTCCAGTTCCGTCACCTGGTAGCTGGTGCCCACCACGTCCAGCCCGCTCACCACCAGCGTGTTGCCGCCCGCCGCCTGGGCGCCGCTCACGACCAGGGCGCGCAGGCGCAAACCGAATTCCGCTGTCGCCGACGGCGCATGCCATTTCACCCGCACGCTCGCCTGCCCCAACGCTGCCGCCGGCAGATCGATCGATTGATCCGTCACATAGGTCGACGTGGTTGCGCCATCGTTCGTCCCGAACACGGTCCACGTCGTTCCGTTGTCCAGTGAATAGGAAACCTGCAGCACGTTCCCCGACACTCCGCCGTAGGTCGCCACCGAGAATCCCGCCGCCACGGACAGATAGCCCATGGTTGAAAACTCCGGCGAAACCACGCCTGGATCGCTGGCCGTCACCAGCTTGTGGTACGCGCTCGATCCGCTGCTGGCCGTTTCCGCCCCGTTCACATATTCCCAGCCCTCGTTCAGACTGGAATTGGGCGTTTCCACGATCGTTCCCGCCTCGCCCGTGCCACCCGGCGAGAACGTGTCCGCCGTCGCCACGTCCAGCCGGTAGCCAGCCGCGCCCGCCACCGCGCCCCAGTTCATCGTGAAACGGTCGTTCCCGATGTCCGTCGCGGCGGACAGCGTCGGCGCCGCCAGCGTGGCGCTCACGGTCAGCGCCGCGTTGGCCGCCCCGCCGTTCGCGTTCGTGGCCGTGAAGTCGAAGGTGTAGCTCCCGTCCGCCACCGGCGTGAAGGTCAGCACTCCGTCGGCATAGCTCGCGCCAAACTGCACTGTCGTCATCGTCACGGTCGCCGGCACGTTGGTCCCGTACGTGTACGCACCCACCGGAACCGTCAGCGTCTCGCCCACCACCACCGTCTGGGCGGTCATGTTGCTGAACACCACCAGGCCTCCCGGAGGCGCGGCGCCCACCCAGCCCGCCATCGTGTCGAGAAGCACGTTCGTGTTGTACGCCTGCGCGTCCGTCGCGTTTTCCGCCCCTTCTTCCGGATACCCCACCGCAATGTCCTTCGCGTAGTTCCACAGCTCGTAGAAGTTCGCGTACCCGTCCTGGTTGCCGTAGGTCGCGTTGTCGCACGTCCCCGTGTCCCAGCCGGCGATGATCGCGTCCGTGAACGCTCCGCCCGTTTCGCCGTCCCACGAATACTGGTCGTAGTCCGCCGCCGTCACCCACCCGATCTCGCTCGGCGAAAGGGTCCGGTCGAGATCCGTCGCCCCGGCCGCCTGCCGCGCCGCGCGGTCCGTTTCCATCAGACGCGTCACGCTCCCCGCCAGGTCCCAGACCCCGCCGGTCTCCGCGGCCAAGGCGCGCGTCCCCGCCGCCGTCTCCTTGAACAACCCGCCCGAATGGCATGCGTCCACCATCACCACCACCTTGACGCCTGTCGCAAACTGCGCCAGGTCCGCCGCCAATTCGACATCCGTGTAGTCATCGTTATACGTGCACAGGAACACTTCATAGCCGCTGTACTGCCCGCCGTGGCTCGAGTGGTAGTAGAAGAACGTGTCGCCCGCCACCGCCGTCGCCGCATAGTTGGCCATGGCCGAACGAATCGCGCTCTTGCTTCCGGCCGAATCCAGCAGCCGCGTCACCGTCGACGCCGTCCAGTCCCCGCGCTGGGTCGTGTTCGTGTAGATGTGGTTGGCGTCCGGAACGCAGCCGTTCAGCCAGTTGTACGAATCGACATAACTGGTGTCGTACTCGTTCAACCCCACGAACAGCCCGTAGGCCGCCCCCGTGTGCTCGCTGACCGCCACCGTCGTCGTCGCGCTGGCCGTCCCCGACGCGTTCGACGCCGCGAACACGAACTCGAACGTCCCCGTCGCGCTCGGCGTGTAGGTCAGCGTCCCGCCCGTCAGGCTGTAATCAGACCCCGACGCCGTCGAGGACTGCACCGTGACCGTCGGCGCCGGATACCCCGACGCGTAGCCCGCCACGTTCAGCGTGAATTGCCGCCCCAGCGACGCCGTCTGCGCCGGAATCGCCACGAACGACGGCGCCGTCGGCACGTTCAGCGTCTCCACCGAGGCCACCTCGGAGTTCGCGCTTGTGCCGCCCGCCCCCACCGCCCGCACCCGGAAGAAGTAGGCCTTGCCCAGCCCCAACCCCTCCACGAGCTGGCTCGTGCCCGACACCTCCAGGTCCTCGTAGCCCGCCACGTAGCTCGGCACG
>CAYODC010000186.1:0-4665 GCA_964402575.1 uncultured Verrucomicrobiota bacterium | reverse complement strand
AGAAGGTCGGCGACCTCGAAGTGAACGAGGAAACCGCCATCGACCAGCTCGAGCGCTACAAGCTTCTCATGGACAACTATGTCGAGCAGAACTGCTCCGTCACCGTCAGCTACGATCCCTCCGAAGTCGACGCCATCATCGAATGGTTGCTCCAGTACTGGGACCACTACGTCGGCGTGTCCTTCCTGCTGCGCGCCGACCCGCTGAAGACCGCCGCCGACCTCGGCTTCCCCTACCTCCCCCAGCAACCGGTTTCCAAGACCGAATTCGACGCCTATGTCGCCAGCCTCAAACCCATCGATCTCGAACGGGTCAAGGCGCAGTCGGAGGACGCCGTGGACATGGGCAGCGAATGCGCCGGCGGCGCCTGCCCCATCCGCTGACCTACGGCTCGCCCCGCCCCCCCGCCAGGCGAGGCTTCAAGAGCGCGATCACGTCTTCCGTATGCTGAACCATCCCGTCGATGTTCAGGTGATAGAACGTGTCAAAAAACATCTCCCAGGGAAGTGCCCGGTCCAGCGGACGGTCTAGCATAACCATGCCTTCACAGCCTTGGAGAGCGGCTTCATAAACCGCCAAGGCTGCCGCGCTCCGCACCAGACGCGGCCGGGGATGCGGAGGATACGAGTAGACCACCATCGCTCCTTCCGAGTGCGCATGCCGAATGAAATCCCTCAGCGCATCCATGTGACGCTGAAGCCTTGCCCGCTTGGGCCGGCGCAACGGCGTGTTGATCTGCAAAACCCGCCCTCCCTTGGCCGCCGGCGATGAACGCAAATCCACCCGGGATCCACGGTGCAGGCTCCTCCTCATGTCGCCCCGGTCGGTGAAAGCCTTGCGGGAGTATATGGTCGCGAGCGGCTGCTTTCTTCCCAAGCTGCGCGCTACACCCCTTCGCACCAAGCCTCCAAAAAACACATGCAACTCGTCCACGATTTGCCGGACCCAACAGACGTCCAATGCACCCAGGGCTCTCGGCTCGGTCGCCGCAATCTCCAGAATCTCATAGGTGCGGACAAATCCATCCAGACTCTCATATTCGATGCTCAGAAACACAACATCGCCGTTCCGCAGATGCGGACGAATCGTCTCCAGCTGGAATTCCAGTCCAGTGGCGGCATGCAACCCCATGTTCACCACCGGCAACCTCAATTCGCTCTCGAGCTTGCGGGAATCCAACCCGAACGCCATGCCAGACCCCCCCACCAGAATCAACCGGGGAGGCGGCGTCGATTCCAGCCGCGCCAACTTGTCCCCGTACGCCGCCAGATATCCCCGCTCCAGCGTCGACTGGTTGGCCCAAAACAACAGTGCCAGCACCACCGCCTGCAAAACCAGAAACATCCCGAATTTCTGAAGGAAGCTTTTCATATCAGAACTGGAAATAGATGAACGCTCCACGGACATAGGTTCCCGAGTACATAATCAGCCAGAAAAACAGGCTAAAAAAACACCAGCGAAAGGCCTTCCCCAGCCCCGCGGCCCAAGACGGCCGTATCACCTTTTCCATCCCCCGCCCGCATCCCCACCCCAGAACGATCAGCCCATAGCCTGTCCACGCCGTGTCGTACAAGGAGAGCTGGAACCCCGTCACCGCAAACACCAGTGACATCCACGATTCGAAGAATCCGTTCAGTGCCAACACGTTCCACTCGCGCCGCCGCAACCATTCCGCGAGAAGAAAGACCGGCAGCAGCCGGAACACCACGCCATGCTGGGCCAGCAGTTCCCCGGCCGCCGCCCAGCCCGCCGCCTCTCCCTGCATCGTCGCCACCGCCTTCAGCACCCCGATGGCATCCCCCAGCGTCGCCGCCCGGAAAAATACCCACGTCACGCAGATGAACGCAAAGGTCCCCAGCATGGCGAGGAGCGCCGGAATCGTCGGCCATGCGCCTGCACCTCCGGGCACTTGCGCCGGCCCCGAGCGGTCTTTCCTCCCCCCCGCCTGGCCCGCCATCATCCCCAGCCCGTTCAGCACCCCCCAGATCACGAAGTTCCACGAGGCGCCATGCCACAGCCCGCTCAGCGCGAACGTCGCCAGCAGGTTGAACCGCGTCCGCCCCGCGCTCCCCCGGCTGCCCCCCAGCGGAATGTAGACGTAGTCCCGAAACCACGTCGAAAGCGAAATGTGCCACCGCCGCCAGAATTCCCCCACGTTCTTCGAGAAATACGGATACGCGAAGTTCCGCATCAGATCGATGCCGAACAGGTGGGCCGTCCCCGACGCGATATCCGAATACGCCGAAAAATCCCCGTAGATCTGGAAGGCGAATGCCACCGTCGCCAGCAGCAGCACCGGCCCCGAATGCCCGCCCGGCGCCGCATAAACCGTGTCCACCACCGCCGCCAGATTGTCCGCCATCACCATCTTCTTGAACAACCCCCACACAATCAGGCGCATCCCGACCCACGCCCGGGCCGGATCGAACCGGCGGACATCCATAAATTGCGGCAGCAAATGGCTCGCCCGTTCGATCGGCCCCGCCACCAACTGCGGAAAAAACGACACGAATGCCAGATAGGCCCCGAAATCGCGCGCCGGCTGGAACTGCCGCCGGTAGATGTCGATCGTGTAGCTCATCGTCTGGAAGGTGTAGAAACTGATCCCCACCGGCAGGATGATCTTCAGCGTGCCCGGGTGCAGCGGCAGCCCGATCCCCTCCATCAGCCAGGCGAGATTGCCCGCGAAAAAGTTGAAATACTTGAAGAACCCCAGCATCCCCAGATTCGTGCACAGGCTGAGCCACAACCACGCCTTCCGCCGCCGCGGACTCTCGCTCCCGGCAATCCCGGCCCCCGCCCCATAATCCACCAGCGACGAAATCAGCATCAGCGAGCAGAACCGCCAGTCCCACCATGCA
Organism: uncultured Verrucomicrobiota bacterium; assembly: GCA_964402575.1. Taxonomy (GTDB): domain Bacteria; phylum Verrucomicrobiota; class Kiritimatiellia; order CAIQIC01; family Lenti-01; genus Lenti-01. The sequence continues at coordinate 1,804 of CAYODC010000186.1, read as the reverse complement.
TAGAACACATAACTCGCCGCCACCACCACGCCATTCTGCCAGCCTCGGGATGCGCGCGCGTAATACAGCGCGAACACCCCGGCACAGAACAAAAAGAACGTGACGGACGCAAAACTCATGAGTGTGGCACCCGTACCATGTTTTTCTCCGCCCGTTCAAGGCCATTTCCCACTCCCTCCCGCGCTTGAGTTCCTCCCCCCAGGATGGCAGGATGGGCCCCGACAAATCATGCCCAAGGAGTTCTCATGAAAACAATCGTTGCCCTCGTTCTTGCCTCCCTGTTTTTCCTCCCCGCCGCCTGGTCCGCCGATGCCGCCCACCGCCTCGGCGCCGGCGCCAACTACTGGGTTGCCATTGACGACATCGATATCGATGACATCGACGACAACGGCTTGAGCTACTTCGCCTCCTACCAGTACCGCCCCACCTTGATCGGGATCGAGGCCGATGTGGAATTCCTGCCCGACATGTTCGGCCAGGATGCCATCGCCCCCTCCGCCTACCTCCTCCTCGGCAAGGCCATCTACGCCGCCGCCGGCATCGGCATCATCAACTTCGACGGCGAATGGGCCGATGACCCCTTCTTCGCCTTCAAGGCCGGCCTCGACCTTGAACTCCTCCCCTCCCTCTTCCTCGACATCTCCGTCTGCTACCGGTTCAACAGCCGGTTCGATTTCGAGGACTCCATGCACAAGATCGACACCGACACCGTCTTCCTCGGCGCCGCCGCCCGGATCGGATTCTGACCCCGCTCGGGACCCGCCGGATGCGCTCGCACGCACGCATGGCGTTAGGCGGGCTGGCATGGCTTCTGGCCGGAGGCCTCGCGCTGAACATCCTCGCCTTCCGCCACGCCCGCGCCATGCTCCACTACGCCTCCGGCGGACATCGCACGGAATCCCCCGAACTCCTGGCGCCTGGTGCCAAGCTCCGCGTCCTCCTTTCGGGAGTCCGCCTCCCCCGGCCCGAAAGCGACCTGCCACCCGCCGCCCTCTCCCCCGGCACCCGCGCCCTCTCCATCCCGGCGCCGAACGACGTCTCCCTGTGCGCCTGGTACGCCAGCCCCGGTCCCGACGCTCCTCTCGTGATTCTCTTTCACGGCTATTCCACCGACAAATCCCGCCTGCTTCTCGAAGCCCGCGAACTGCTCGCCCTGGGCGCCTCGATCCTGCTCGTCGATTTTCGCGGCTCCGACGGCTCGTCGGAATCCTATTCCACCCTCGGCTGGCGCGAAGCCTTGGACGTCGCCGCCGCCGTGGATTTCGCCCGCGCCCACTTGCCCCATTCACGCCTCGTCCTCTACGGCCAAAGTATGGGCTCTGCCGCCATTCTCCGCGCCATCCACGCTCTCGGCGTCAATCCCGATGCCGTGATTCTCGAATCGGTTTTCGACACCATGCTCAATGCCCTCCGCAACCGCTTTCACGCCATGGGCATTCCCGCCTTCCCCGGCGCGCCGCTCCTCGCCTTCTGGGGCGGCGCCCAGTTCGGCTTCAACGCCTTCCTCCACAACCCCGCCGACTATGCCCGCTCCCTCGCCTGCCCCGCCCTCTTTCTGCACGGTGCCGACGACCCCCGCGCCCCCCTCCCCCAGGCCCGCCGCGTCTTCGACGCCGCCCGCGGCCCCAAGCAGTTCATGGTTTTTGACGAAGTCGGCCACGGCTCCTACGCCGCCCGCCACCCCGAACCATGGCGATCCGCCGTCCGGCCCTTTCTCACCCCAACCGGCCCGACCGGTGACGTTCCCTCCATCCCGTAGCCGCCCCGCCCCCCCTATTCGGGCCGGTCCCCGCTCCCGAGCCCC
>CAYODC010000185.1:0-4701 GCA_964402575.1 uncultured Verrucomicrobiota bacterium | reverse complement strand
GGGCACCTGCGGCTGCGGGGCAAGGCGACGGTGGAGCCGTGGAAGGCCGACCGGGAGCGGATCATCATCACCGAGATTCCCTACGCGGTGAACAAGGCGGCGCTGATCGAGAAAATCGCCGAGCTGGTGCACGAAAAGAAGATCGAGGGGATCAGCGACTTGCGCGACGAGTCCGACAAGGACGGCATCCGGGTGGTGGTGGAGTTGAAGCGCGGGGAGATCGGGCAGGTGGTGCTGAACAACCTGTACAAGCAGACGCAGTTGTCGGTGACGTTCGGGGCGATCCTGCTGGCGATCGACCACGGGCGTCCGCGGGTGATGAACCTGAAGGACCTGATGAAGTGCTTCATCGAGCACCGGTTCGAGGTGCTGACGCGGCGGACGAAGTACGAGCTGCGCGAGGCGGAAGCCCGGGCGCACATCCTGGAGGGGCTGCTGAAGGCGCTGGACCACCTCGACGAGGTGGTGCGGATCATCCGCTCCTCGGTGAACCGCGACGCGGCGAAGGTGCAGTTGATGGGGCGGTTCGGGTTCACGGAGATCCAGGCCAACGCGATCCTGGAGATGCGTCTCTACCAGCTGACGGGGCTGGAGCGCGACAAGCTGGAGGCGGAATACAAGGCGTTGCAGGAGCGCATTGCCTACCTGAAGGAGCTGCTGGCGGACGACGCCAAGCTCTACGGGGTGATGAAGGACGACCTGCTGGCGATCCGCAAGGAGTACGCCGACGGGCGCCGCACGGAGATTGTCGCCGACGAAGGCGAGATCGACATCAAGGACCTGGTGGCGGACGAGGACTGCGTGATCTCGCTGTCGCATGCGGGCTACGTGAAGCGCACGCCGACCAGCGTGTACCGCGAGCAGAAGCGGGGCGGCAAGGGCGTGGTGGGCATGGACACGAAGGACGAGGACTATGTCGAGCACGTGTTCAACTGTTCCGCGCACGACTGGATGCTGTTCTTCACCGAGCAGGGGCGGATGTACTTCAAGATGGCCTACGAAATCCCGGAGGGGGCGCGCGACTCGCGCGGCAAGGCGCTGGTGAACCTGCTGGACATCCAGGGGACCGAGAAGATCGCGGCGATCATTCCGGTGCGCGGGTTCGATCCGGACAAGCACCTGTTCTTCGCAACGGAGCAGGGGACGGTGAAGAAGACCGACCTGGACGCCTACCAGAACGTGCGGGCGTCGGGGATCATTGCGATCAACATCGACGACGGCGACCGGCTGATCGGCGTGGAGCTGACCGGCGGGCAGGACGACATCCTGCTGGTGACGCGCAGCGGCAAGGGCATCCGGTTCCACGAGGCGGATGCGCGTCCGATGGGCCGCGCGACGGGCGGGGTGCGGGGCATCAGCCTGGAAGAGGGCGACGTGGTCGAGGGCATCGAGGTGGTGCACGAGGACGCCATGCTGCTGACGGTGACCGAGAACGGCTATGGCAAGCGGACGCCGTTCGGGGAATACCGGACGCAGAAGCGCGGCGGCAAGGGGATGATCGCCAACGAGCTGACGGCCAAGACCGGCAACCTCGTGACGGCCCTGAGCGTGCACGACCGCGATGCGATCATGATCGTGACGAAGATGGGCACGATGATCCGGATGCCGGTGGACGGTGTGCGGGTGACGGGGCGTTCGGCCCAGGGCGTGAAGCTGATCAACCTGGACGAAGGCGATGTCGTGATGAGCGCGACGCCGGTGGAGCCCGAGGGCGAGGAAGTCCCGGAGCCGCCGGTGGAAGGAGCCGCGCCGGCCTCCGCCCCGGAAACCCCCTGAAGGGAAAATCGATGAAGAGAAGCGCCTGTTGGATATGCCTGGGGATGCTGGTGGCCGGCGAGGCCTTGGCGCAGCGGAACGTCATGGAGGATCCGAGTGCGGATCGCGCGCTGCTGACGTGGTCGGATCCTTCCGGCTGGCAGGTGGGGCTGAGCTATGGACGGGTCGCGCGGACGGTGGCGCGGGGAGCGGCGGAGTGGGAGCTGAGCGCGGACATGATCGATGCGATGATCGGCGTATCGCCATGGCCGTGGCTGACGTTCTATGCGCAGGCCGGCGCATCGCAGGGGCGCCTGGAGGGAGTGATGCGCGAAGATGCCGAGCCTGGCGCGGGCGGGCAGGCCGGGGCGCGGATCAACCTTTGGCAGCTTTACGAAGGGGTCCAGGCCACTTCATGGCGGGTGACGCTTCATTTGGATGGCCACTATGCCTATCGCACCACGGATGACGACGGGGAAGGAGAGGTGGAGTGGGGCGAGGCGTTCATGATGCTGCCGCTGTCCTACCACCTGACCTTTGCGCGCAGCTTCCGCAATGACTACATGGCCGAGTTCCAGGGTGTCAATGTCTACGCGGGGCCGGCCTATTCGAAGGTGGATGGCACCTGGACGCGCCAGGGCGCGGAGGTGGACTTCGAGGAAGCCGATTCGTTCGGGGTGTCGGGCGGGGTGGATCTGTGGCTGCTGGAAAACCTCGCGTTCGGGGTGCGCGTGGACTGGTTCCAGGACACGTCGGCGCAGCTTTCGGTGCAATACCGGTTTTAGCGGGAGGGATCCACGGCCATGCGCGCTCGGATTCTGGATGGAAAAGCCATTGCCGCGGCCCAGCGGGCGGAAATCGCCGCGGCGGTGGCGGACATGGTGGCGGCGGGCCAGAGGGCGCCGGGGCTGGCCGTGGTGCTGGTGGGGGACGATCCGGCCTCGCGGTCCTACGTGACCGCCAAGGAGAAGGCCTGTGCGGCGGCAGGGGTGTATTCGCGGGAAGTCGCGATGCCGGCGGCGGCGGGCCGGGGCGAGATCCTGGAAGTGGTGCGGGCGCTGAACGCCGACGAGGCGATTGACGGGATCCTGGTGCAGTTGCCGTTGCCGGACGCCTCGATCGAGCGAGAGGTGATCGAGGCCATCGATCCGTCGAAGGACGTGGATGGATTCCATCCGGTGAACGTCGGGCGGATGGTGCTGGGACTGCCGGCGTTCGTGCCGTGCACGCCGGCGGGGGTGGTGGAGATTCTGCGCCGGTCGCAAATTCCGATTTCCGGGGCATCGGTGGTGGTGGCGGGGCGGAGTCCGATCGTGGGTCGGCCGCTGTCGGTTCTGCTGTCGCAGAAGGGGCGGGATGCGACGGTGACGCTGTGCCATACGCGGACAAAGGATTTGGGGCGGCACACGCGCGAGGCGGACATCGTGGTGGTGGCGGCGGGGCGTCCGCGCACGCTGACGGCGGAGATGGTGCGTCCGGGCGCGGTGGTGATCGACGTGGGGGTGAACCGGGTGCCGGACGCGTCGAAGGCGGCGGGCTACCGGCTGGTGGGAGACGTGGATTTCGAGGCCGTGGCGGAGCGGGCATCGGCGATCACGCCGGTGCCGGGGGGGGTGGGGCCGATGACGATTGCGATGCTGCTGAAGAACACGCTGGAGGCCGCGCGCCGCCGGAGGGCCGCCGGCGCATGATCATCCGGGTGGTCAATCGTTACCTGCTCCGGGATTTTCTCAAGAACTTCCTGATCGCCCTGTCGGTGCTGACGTTCGTGATGTATATCGGGGCCGTGGTGCAGGCCATCGACTACATGGCGCGGGGCATATCGGGCCTGCTGATCATGAAGATTTTTTCGCTGAACATTCCGTTCACGCTGTCGTTTGTGATTCCGATGAGCGTGCTGACGACGGTGCTGCTGCACTTCGGGCGGCTGTCGGCAGACGGGGAGATCACGGCGATGAAGGCCTGCGGGGTGAGTTTGTGGCAGATGGCGGCTCCGTTCCTGTTGTGTTCGGTGGTGTTGTCGGGGGTCTGCCTCTATTTAAACGCGGAGCTGTCGCCGAGGAGCCATTTTGCCCGCCGCCAGATGCTGCGGGAACTGGGGGAGGAGGATCCGCTGGCATTGCTGGAGGAGGGGCGTTTCGTCAATGATTTTCCGGGGGTGAAGATCTACGTCGGCAAGAAATCGCGGACACAGATCGAGGACATCATCCTGTATCAATTCGACGACAAGGGGGCGCGGGCGGAGGTGCGGGCGCGGACGGGGCAGGTCCGGTTCGATCCGGAGACGCGCGTGATGGAGATTGACCTCGAACAGGTGCGCTTGACGGAATACGACAAGGACGATCCGACGGACCTGGCCAAGGCGCGGACGCTGAGCGCGGAGAGCTATCCGGTGGTGCTGGACCTGCGGCAGATGCTGCAGAAGGGGAAGATCCACAAGAAGCCATCGGACATGACGTTCCGGGAGCTGGTGGATTCGATCCGGCACGTGCGGGAGGCGTTTCCGGACATCCAGGAGGAGAACGTGCCGCGGATGCGGGCGAAGATGGCGGTGGATGCCAACCAGCGGCTGGCGCTGGCGTTGTCGTGTTTTTCCTTCACGCTGCTGGCGATTCCCCTGGGGATCCGGGCCCACCGCAAGGAATCGTCGATCGGCATTGGGATGGCGCTGGTGCTGCTGTTCCTGTTCTATCTGTTCATCATTTTGTCGGACGCGATGGTGGACCGTCCGGAATGGCGGCCGGACATGATCCCGTGGATTCCGGTGCTGGGTTCGCAGATCATCGGGGTGGCGCTGCTGCAGAAGAACCGGTAGGCGGGGGCCGGGCGGGACTGCTTTTTGGCTTGTCAGGGCGCGGGTCTCCCCGTAGTGTGCGCTCATTCTTTCAGAGGTGCCTGTAGCTCAATTGGACAGAGCGTTAGCCTCCGGAGCTAAAGGTTGTGGGT
>CAYODC010000184.1:4355-4734 GCA_964402575.1 uncultured Verrucomicrobiota bacterium | reverse complement strand
AGGTTGCCCATGCTGTCGGTGAGCCGCCGGTTGTTTTCCATGCCGTTTTCGAGCTGCTGCTTGAACAGGGACATGACTTCGTGCTGGCGGTCCATGGCGTCGGGAACTTTCTCCAGCATGGCGAGCACATGGGTCTGGACGGATTCCTGCCGGTCGAGGTGGCTGCGGATGGCGCGGATGAGGTCCACCATTTCGAGGTAGCCGTTTTGCACGGCGATGGCCTGCTGTTTCTTGCGGGACATGAACAGGCGGCGGAAGAAGCCGGGCTGTTTCCGGGGGACGGGGGGAGGCACGGACAGGGCACCGGAAGGGGCATCCGGCGGAAGGACGTCGGGCTCCGGCGGGACATGGGCGGGATCGGTCATGGTCAGGCTCCTCC
>CAYODC010000184.1:0-4345 GCA_964402575.1 uncultured Verrucomicrobiota bacterium | reverse complement strand
GGAGGGATTGCTATTGCGTTCAGGGGGCGATTGCCTCAGTTTTTTCCCGGCGATGGCGCAGGGCAAGCTCCGCGGGTGCGGAACCGCCGCTGGCCGGTGCGGCAGAAGAAAGGTGGTAGACGCGGTGGGATTGACAGAAGTGCTGGAGGGCTGGGACAGCGTTCGCAGCAGCGAATGCTACGGGGTGGATGCATGGGGGAACGGGTTTTTCCACGTGACGTCCGACGGATTCGCGGCGGTCAAGCTGAAGAATTCATCGGGACCGGTGAGCGTGAAGTTCCACGACATCGTGCAGGGACTGTACCAGCGCGGCTTCAGCTTGCCGATCCTGCTGCGCTTCGGCGATCTGCTGTCGGCGCGGTTGGAGGCGCTGCACCAGGCGTTTGGCCGGGCCATGGCCGAGTCGGGCTATGCCGGGGTCTACCGCGGGGTGTATCCCATCAAGGTCAACCAGCAGCAGCAGGCCGTGTCCGACGTGGTCCGGTTCGGCCGTCCGTTCCACCACGGGCTGGAGGCCGGATCGAAGGCGGAGCTGATCGCGGCGCTGGCCTGCCTGCATGATCCCGAGGCGTACCTCGTCTGCAACGGCTACAAGGATGCGGAATTCATCGATCTGGCGCTGTCGTCGCTGAAGATGGGGCTGCAAACGGTGCTGGTGCTGGAAATGCCCGGCGAGCTGGAACTGCTGCTGGATCGGGCGGCGAAAATGAATGTGCGACCGCGCATTGGCATTCGCGTCAAGCTGGCCAGTTCGGTGGGTGGCAAGTGGGCGGAGTCGGGCGGGGAGAGCAGCGTGTTCGGGCTGGCGCCGCCGCAGGTGATCGCGGTGATCGACCGGCTGCGCGAGCGGGGGATGCTGGACTGCCTGGAGCTGCTGCACTACCACCTGGGGTCGCAGGTGCCGAACATCCGGGAGATCCGCGACGCGATCCACGAGGCGGCCCGCTACTACGTCAGTCTCGTGCAGGAGGGCGCGCGGATGGGGTTGCTGGACATCGGCGGGGGGCTGGCCATTGACTACGACGGATCCAAGTGCAATTGCGCCAGCAGCGCCAACTACGACGTGGGGGAATATGCCGCGGACGTGGTGGAGGGCGTGATGGGCGTCTGCAACCAGGCGGGCGTGGCGCATCCGACGCTGATCAGCGAATCCGGGCGGGCGTTGGTGGGGTATTATTCGGTGCTGCTGGTCAATGTCCTGAGCACGCGGTCGGTCGAAGTGCCCGAGCCGCCGCCGCCGGTGCCGGAGCCGGTGCCGGAGCCCATCCGCAACCTGATGGACGTGGCGGCCCATTTGCGCACGCGCAACCTGCGGGAATACTACAACGACGCGGTGTTCTACCGGGAGCAGATCCAGAAGGCCTTCAAGCACGGCGATCTCACCCTGCGGCAGCACGCGCAGGCCGACCGCCTGTTCTGGCACATCCTGACGCAGATCCGCGCGGAGATCCCGAAGCTGCGCTTCGTGCCCGACGATCTGCGCAACCTGGATGACGCCATGGCCGATGTCTACTACTGCAATTTCAGCGTCTTCCAGTCGCTGCCCGACAGCTGGGCCATCGACCAGTTGTTTCCGGTGATGCCCATCCAGCGGCTCAACGAGAAGCCGGTGCGGCGCGCGGTGCTGTCCGACATCACCTGCGACTGCGACGGGAAGATCGACCATTATGTCGGCCAGCACGACACGCGCGCCGCGCTGCCGGTGCATGCCGTGGGCAAGGACGAGGACTACATTCTCGCCGTGTTCCTGGTGGGCGCCTACCAGGAAACGCTGGGCGACCTGCACAATCTGTTCGGCGACACCAACGTGGCCAGCATCCACGTGGACGACGCGGGCGAAATCTCCTACGAGCAGGAGCTTGACGGCGATTCGGTCGGCGACGTGCTGAGCTACGTGGAATACAATCCGCAGGAGCTGCTGGCGCGTTTCCGCGAACTCGCCGAGGAAGCCGTCCGCCAGAAGCGCATTACGGCCACCGAGCGGCGCGAGATTCTCGACGCCTTCGAGAACGGGCTGCGGGGCTACACCTATTTCGAGACCTGAGGCCATGAAGAAGATTTCGTTTCTCGACACCGGCTATCCCAACGCCCCGGCGGGGCGCGCGCGGTTCCACGTGATTCCCGCGCCGATGGAAACGACGGTTTCCTACGGCGGCGGCACGGCCCGGGGGCCGCGGGCGATCCTGGAGGCGTCGCGGCAGCTCGAGGATTTCGACGGGCGCGGATGCCCTGGCGAACAGGGCATCCACACCCAGCCGGCGGTGAAACCCGCCGCCGGGAGCACGCCTCTCGGGGAACGTTGGCTGGAGGCCATCGAGCGAGCGGTCGCGAAGGCCCTGGGCGTCGGCGCGGTGCCGGCGGTGCTGGGCGGGGAGCATACGGTCACGCTCGGCGCCGCGCGGGCGTACCGGGCGGCGGGCCGGGAGATCGGCTTCCTTCACTTCGATGCGCACGCCGACCTGCGGGACCGCTACGAGGGGACGCCGTTTTCCCATGCCTGCGTGATGCGCCGCGTGCACGAGCTGGGGTTTCCCCTCGTGCAGCTTGGCACCCGGGCCTACTGTCAGGAGGAGCGCGATTACCGCGCCGCGAATCCGCGGACGATTCGCGCGTACGACGCCGACCGGATGGCGGCCGACGGGCTGCCGGCGCGCTGGATTCCCGCGGGATTTCCGGATGACGTTTTCATCACGTTCGATCTCGACGGGTTGGATCCATCGATCCTGCCTGCCACGGGGACGCCGGTGCCGGGAGGCTTGGGGTGGTATGACGCCTTGGACCTGATCCAGGCCGTTGCCGCACGCAAAACCATCGTGGGGTTCGATGTCGTCGAGCTGGCGCCAATCCGCGGGCTGCACCATGCCGATTTCACGGCGGCGAGGCTGGTGTATGCCTTGATGGGGGCGGTTGCCGGGGAGGAAGGCGGCGGTTGACGCGCGCCGGTTGGCCGGTTTTCCACGCCATGGAAAAAAAGAACGCTCATTTTCCACACCATGGAAAATCAAGTGTTTTATAAAACTATGTACATTGGAGCGGGCGGAAAAAAGGGGTGGTTGGCGGCTGTCCCCGGGGCGGGCGGGGATGGCGGTCCGCCGGTTTCCATCCTTGCCAGTGGCGGTTGCGGGCGAGGACCGGGGGGCTGACCATGGCGGGTACTCAGCCGTGGGAAAAAGTGGAGCTGGTCTTGCCGGATGGGCGGACAGTCATGGCCATTGCGCCGGTGATTCTTTCCGCGAGCCGGGCAACGGATGTGCCGGCCTTCTATGCGGATTGGTTCATGAGCCGCATTCGTGCGGGTGGTTTTGCATGGATCAATCCGTTCCATGCCCGGCAGGTGCAATATGTGTCCACCGTCCAGGCGCGGGTGATCGTGTTTTGGTCCAAGAACCCGCTGCCGATGCTTCGGCACCTGGATGAACTGGACGCGCGGGGCTTCCATTTCTATTTCCAATTCACGCTCAACGACTACGATGCGGAAGGCTACGAGCCCCATGTGCCGCCGTTGGCGCAGCGGATCGAAACGCTGCGGCGGCTGGCGGGTCTCATCGGCCCGGAACGGGTGGTTTGGCGCATGGATCCCCTGCTGCTGAGCGAGCGGGTGGGGATCCCCGATGTGCTGGCCAAGGCCGAAGGCCTCGCCGGGCAGTTGGGAGGGCATGTCCGGAAGCTGGTGTTCAGCTACGCCGATCTCGCCGCCTATTCCGCCGTGCGGCGGAACCTGAAGAATGCCGGAATCAAGGCGCGCGAATTCTCGATCGACGAAATGAACGAGGTGGCCAGGGGGTTGGTGCAGATTGCGCAAGCGCATGGCATCCGGGAAATCGCCACGTGCGCCGAAGACCTCGACCAAACGGCGCTGGGCGTGGTCCATGGCCGCTGCGTGGACGATGAACTCATGGTTCGCCTGTGGCCGGAGGACGAGCGTTTGATGGAGTTCCTTGGCCAAGGCGGATTGTTGCGGCTGGGCGGAACCGGGCGGCGCAGTCTCAAGGACAAGGGGCAGCGCAAGGCATGCGGGTGCATCGCGAGCAAGGACATTGGCCGCTATGGCACTTGTCCGCATCGGTGTGTCTATTGCTATGCCCATTCTTCCCCGGCCGGTGTGATGAAGCGATTCCGGGCCCATCGGACCTCCGACTGGGTCCTCGGGGGTGGCGAGGGCATGTCCGGCCTGGACCCGCCGGGGGGCGGGAGGGGCTCGGACTAACACGGCGGGCGCATCCGCGTTTCATTGACTTCGAATCTTCAATATTCAATGTTCAATATCCAATATTCAATTGGGGCAGAAAGGAAAAAGACGGTAAGCCCAGAGGTGGCGCCCCACTCGGGACCCCCGTCGCGCTTC
>CAYODC010000183.1:0-4748 GCA_964402575.1 uncultured Verrucomicrobiota bacterium | reverse complement strand
TAATGCGTGTCCACGACGTTCAGTACGCCGTAGGTCAGGTTGCCGACCGACACTTTACCGGCGTCGAAAAGGGTCCCCGCCACCGTCCGATTGTGGGCGTTGGCCCGCCGCCACCGCTGGCGATGAAGCCATAGCCGCCATTGTTGGAGCACCATCCCGGCCATGCTATCGCCCTCCTCCCGCCAGCACCCCTTCGATCTGCCCCGCCAAGTGTTCTTCCAATGCCGTCTTTTCGCGCTCCAGCTCGGCAAGCCGCCCGGGAAACTCGCGCCGGATCGCCTCTCGCCGAACAAGAAAATCGTCCACAATGACTGCGGCTTCTTCCCGTCCCGCTACCGTCAGGTCCACCGCCTGCCGGTAGTTCAGCTTTTCGACGAACTGGCCCTCGAATTTCCGGCTGTAGGCCAACGGCAAAACCGGCACCCCGCTGGAATACGCCGCGATGCACGCATGCATCCGCGACCCCACGAAGGCATCCAGCCCGGCGATGTGCGCCTTGGCTTCTGACGGCCCGTAGAAAAACGGCCCGATCCGGCATTCTGGAAACTCGCGGCAAAGACGTTTGCAAACGTAATAGTCGTCGTTCCGGTTCCCCCCGTTGGGCCCGCTGATGTCGTGGCCAATCAGTTCCACTTCGACTCCGCGCGTGGCCAGCAACCGCCGGATCAGGTGCCGGACCAATTCCGGATAATCGTCCTTCAATCCAAACTGGTTGGCGCCGGTGTATCCGCCCCTCCACAGCAGTCCGGACGGATTGAATCCCACCCGGATTGCGTTTCCGGGACTTTTCCGCACCATGCCGCACGGCAGGAAAAACGCCACGTCCACCGTCTCGATAACGGCCTTCCCCGGTGCCAGCCCGCGAGCGCATTCCGCGCTCAACGGATCGCGAGCATAGATTGTATGCGCGCCGTGAAGAATATTGGCGGCCCGGTCCCGGATGGAAATGGAACGGAAAGGGCCGATGGTCTGGGGCAGGAGAATCAACGGCTTTCCACGGGAAAAGGCATATCGAATCTTGCGCTCCACCTGCCGGAACCGGCTCGAACCATAGATGTCGCTGAAACTGTCCCCCGCCGCGTTGTCCAAATACACGTCCGCCGCATCGAGCGCTTTCAACCATTGGCGCCTTTGCTGAAATTCCCTCCGATAGGCACTGGCCAACGCTCCGCGCAGGCCAATCCCCGGAACTTGCTCGATCAGCCGATACCGCCCCTCGCCCAGTTCTTCGGAAATCACCCCATCCGCCGGATTCCCCGCCAGAATGAATTCGAACTCCCGCCCGATCCTGCGCCCCGCGCCTTGCAAAATGGCCACCGACGCGTATGTCAACGCGTTGCATCCCATGTTGTTTGAAAACATCGGGGCCGTCAACAACGCCAATCGCGCCACCCCGCTCATGGCCCCCTCCTCGCTTTCCTTATCCGCCGAAAAGTCCCGGCGAGATTCTTGGCGGCCGTCGTCAGGCGCATCTTGTGGAAATCTGCGCAAATCGGAAAACCGGAAAAGTCCAGCAGCCGGTCTCCCGCCGCCTTCGCGGCCAACAGGCGTATCCCGGCATACAGTTTCCGTTGATGCTGGGAGGGCTGGATGATCGGCAGTTCTTCTTCGCGAAATGGCTCCGACTCCAAATAGCCATGGCGTTCCGCCGATTCGAAGAGTTCCTGCCCTTTGGCGCTCCGAATGAACACCAGGCTTCTGCCGGGCCTTTCGTCGAAGACGGGACGCCCCGCCTCGGCATGCCAGGCATCCCCGCAGGAAATGTCCGCGAATTCGCCGAATCCATCCGGACAGAGACGGCATCGCATTTTAACGTCCTTGCTCAAAATCCTCCCCCACGATTGCTCGTAGCTCATCTCGTTCCGGCTTCCATCCGCCCCAACTGCCGTCGCCGCGCCCGGCCACCCGTTTCCCCGGTACCAGAAATCCCGGAGGTCCGCTTCCCGCACCCCCATCGCTTGGATCAGCCGGCGCGTCGCATTCAGGCTCGGCATCCCCATGCAAGCAAACGAAAGCAGGCACACGACGTTTGGGGCGCATTCCGGCCTCGCGGACAGGAATGCGCGCACGGCGGCGATGTCGCACGGCTTCCCCGCGATGGCCAGCCGCTCCCCCCTCCGCAAGTCTTCGTCCAGATTCTCGAGCAGGCTGCACGGGGCATATCTCGATCCGGCGCAGCCGACCACTTCTTCCCGGGTCCTGCTGATTCTCGCCGTCGTCCGCAAGGGATCCCCGTCCGCCTTGCCGGCATGCAGAATCCCGTCCGCCAGCGAATGCTCCAGCAAATACACCAGCACCGCCGTGAGGCAACCGCCCGACGACGCCCGGTGGCGGATCTGCGGATCCGCCGCATGCGCCGTCTTCAGCGCCCGAAACGGCCCATATGTCTTCTCCGCCCCCCGCAAGCGACCCGCTCTGCGAACCGTGATGCCCGGACACAGCGCCTTCAGCCAGGATTGGTCGATGCCCTCGCGCCGTTCGCGTGGAACTGAAAACCCGTCGGAGCCCATCTCCATCGCCACGGCATCGTGACCGGCAATTGAAGAGCAGAGACCGCAGCCAAGACAGTGGCCCGCCCCAACGATTCTGGCAATCCACGCGGTCATTCCTCGCCATCCGCCGAAATCCTAGGTCCCTCCCATCTGTCAATGTCGTCTAGGAACACCAGTCTCTTGTGGACATCGAAGTCGCTAAACTGGGGTCTGGCACCGGCCACCTTATACACGTTCATTTCCGTGGAATTGAATACCGTTCCACAGATGCGCGCAACGATATATTTTCCCGTTTTCTCCCCTGGACCTGCCCCCCCACAGCCCCCGCTACGGTTTGTCCGCTCCCGCCGCAGGACCGGTGTAGTCCGGATCGAATGCGGCGTTCAACGCGTGCGCCAGCCGCACCCCGCCCTTCTGCAGTTGCTCGCGCGCCAGCGGCAGCCGCGCATCGATGTAGTTGGCCCGCGTCATCGCCATTCCCGGACGCATCCACTTGTAGGGCAGGCTTGTCCCGTCGGCCCAGCGATAGGCTTCCTTGCGCGCCCGCCAATAGCTGTCCACCGCCCATACCATCGGATCGTCTGTGCACCAACTTTGCGCCTGCCCCTCGCCGATTTCCTTCCGCAGCTCCCGGGCCACCGTCTTGGGCATCCGCCCCGCCGCCAGCTCCTGGACCATGGCTTCGTCCCATACGCTGTGGATGCTCTGCGAATAGGGCGTCGGCGTGCCGGCCCCAAACGAATAGTGCCGCCCCTGGAACGATTCCACCGGGATCATATTGCCCCCCATGTCGCCATAGCGGTACGCGCAATGCATCGGCTGGTGCACGTCCCCCACGAAATGCACCAGGAACCGCAGCGCATCCAGCCGACGCTCCCCCTTCAGTTCCCCCGCCTTCAACTCGTCGCGCCACCGCCCGATCTGCGTCACGATGTCCTGCCCGTCCCCCGGCAGCTTCAACTCGAATTCGTCGTTGTACCACATCGTCACGTCGAACTCCACGAAGTGCCAGCGCCCGTTCCCCGGGTAGAGTTCCTCGTACTCCTGCGAACCGCGAATGATGTCCGGCCAGCTCGCCACCTCATAGTCGCCCAGTTCCCGGCCCTTCAAAATGGACTTCACTTCCCGTTCCGCCGCGGGCGTCAGATAGGTTTCGGCGATCTCGGCGATAATCGTGTGCCCCTCCGGTCCCCAGGCCAGTGCCGTACACGGCACGCCCAGCACCAGCATCACGGCGGTGTGGAAGATCAATCGGTTCATCGTCGGCTCCTTTCGGGAACCGGGGACGCTACCCCACCCCCGCCCTGCCGTCAAATCCTCATCTCCCTGCCGCCCGCCGCCCATTGCTTTCTTCTCCCCGCCGCTTTATATTGCCCACGATTGACATCCTGGTCAGGATGCTCGCATCCATCTGAAAGGCCCCTTCATGAACGTCGCCATCCTCGGAGCCAGCAACAAACCCGAACGCTACTCCCACCAGGCCCTCCGCCTCCTTGCCGAAAACGGCCACGCCGTTTTCCCCATCCATCCGGCCCTCGCCGAAATCGACGGCCATCCCACCTTCCAGCGGCTCGCGGACCTATCCGCCCCCGTGCATACCCTCACGATGTATGTCTCCCCCTCCCATTCCACCGGCATGGCCGATGAAATCATCTCGGCCCATCCCGCCCGCGTCATCTTCAACCCCGGCACCGAAAACCCGGCGCTGGAAGAGAAGCTGTCCGCCGCCGGCATCCCCGTCCTCCGCGCCTGCACCCTCGTCCTGCTCCGCACCGGCCAGTTCGGCGCCTAGGCCCTCCCTACGGCACCCGCCCCGCCAGCGCGGCTTCCAGCTGCGCCTTCTCCCCCGGCGTCGGATCCCCGTTCCGGAGGATCCATTGCATCACGTCCCGCCAGTACTCCCCCCCCACGTCCGGATCCGCCCCCGCCGCCAACCGCTCCGCCAGCACGGCGCGGTCCGCCGCCGCCTTCCCCCCGACTCCGAACAATTCCGGAAGCTGATGGCAAAACGAAAATCGCAGCAGCCGGATCTCGTCCGATTCCGGATGCGCCTCCACCCAGGCATCCAGCTGGGCCAATCCCGCCTTCGCTCGGTGATATTTGTCCCACGGCAGCCGGCTGTGCTTGCCCTCGATCCCTTCCAGCGCGGCCCGGTACGCCCGCAGCACCGGCGCCCCCCCGCCCGGCTCCCCCGCCAACCGCTCGTCGAGCTTCCCCTCCAACGCCCGGGTCGCCGCGGCCGATCCCGGCGCGGCG
>CAYODC010000182.1:0-4763 GCA_964402575.1 uncultured Verrucomicrobiota bacterium | reverse complement strand
ATTCTGCCCTCCCCAAATGTGTAATGTATAGACTTCAACCTTGAATGAGGGTGAAGTCTATACATTACACATTTGAAACCACCCCTCCCCCGGGTTCGGGGTTGGATTCTTCCCCCGCAATCACTATGGTCCCTCGCATGTCCTCCGAATTGGCAGCCCATCGCTTGTCCCGCCAACGCCTGCAGATTCTCGCGCGTTGGGCCCGCCGCGTCGGCCGCTCCTGGATCGACCGCGCCCGCGATGGCGAATACCTTTTTCTTCTCTGCACCGCCGCCTTCCTCGGCCTCCTCGGCGGCCTCGGCGCCATCGCTTTCGAAACCGCCATTCACCTCTTCCAGGATGGATTCTGGGGCGCCGTCGAACCGGGCATCGACTTCTTGCGCGGCATCCCCGCCTGGAAAATCCTCCTCGCCCCCGCCCTCGGCGGCCTCCTCGTCGGACTCATTACCACCTTCCTCGTCGCCGAAGCCAAGGGCCACGGCGTCCCCGAAGTCATCAAGGCCGTCGCCCTCGACGGCGGCAAGATCCGCGGCCGCGTCGCCATCGCCAAGACCATCGCGTCGGCCATCACCATCGGCAGCGGCGGCTCCGCCGGCCGCGAAGGCCCCATCATCCAGATCGGCGCCGCCATCGCCTCGCGCATCGGCCAGGCCATGGGCATGTCGAAGCGACGCCTGCGCACCTTGGTCGGCTGCGGTGCCGCCGCCGGCATTGCCGCCACCTTCAACGCCCCCATCGCCGGTGCCCTCTTCGCCGGCGAAGTCATCCTCGGCGAATTCGGCGCCGCCCAGTTCAGCCCCATCGTCGTCTCCTCCGTCCTCGCCACCGTCGTCGCTCGCGCCTTCCACGGCGATCTCCCCGCCTTCTCCCCCCCGGCCTGCACGTTCGCCAGCGCCTGGGAACTGATCCCCTACGCCCTCCTAGGCCTCCTCTGCGGCCTTGTCTCCTTCGCCTATCTCCACATCACCCTCGCCGCCGAACGCTTTTTCGAGGATCGCCACCGCATCCCCCCCTGGCTGCGCCCCGCCCTCGGCGGCCTCCTCGTCGGTCTGCTTGCCCTCGTCCTGCCCCATGTCCTGGGCGACGGCCATTGGCTCTCCAACGCCGCCTACGCCGGCCGTCTCCCTGCCGGCCTCTTGCTGGTGCTCGTCTTCGCCAAGATGCTCGCCACCGGCCTCACCCTGGGCAGCGGCGGCTCTGGCGGCGTCTTCTCGCCCGCCCTTTCCATCGGCGCGCTCCTCGGCGCCGCGCTCGGCAACCTCGCCGCCCCGCTGCTCGGCGTCCATTTCGGCGGATGCGCCGCCTACGCCCTGGTCGGCATGGGCGGCCTCGTCGCCGGCTCCATGCTCGCCCCTATCACCGCCATCCTGATGGTCTTCGAGATCACCTCCAACTATTCCATCATCCTCCCCGTCATGCTCGTCTCCATCCTCAGCACCATCCTTGTCTCCCGCCTCACCGGCCACCTGTCCATCTACACCTTCAAGCTCGTCCGCGACGGCGTCCCCCTCTTCCGCGGTCGATCCCTCGACCTCCTCCAGTCCCGCCGCGCCGCCGACCATCTCCGCACCCCCGTTGAAACCATCCGCCCCGGCGATTCCGCCCGCGTCCTCATGGACCGCATGCTCGCCTCCCCCTCCTCCCAGTTCTACGTCGTCGACGACCTCGACCGACTGCTCGGCGCCATCACCCTGGCCGACGCCCGCCGCGTCCTCCTCTCCCCCCCCTCCCTCCTCGATATCCTCCGTGCCGAAGACATCATGCGCGCCACCCCCACCGTCCTCCCCGGCGACTCCCTCTCCTCCGCCCTCCCGAAATTCGCCCGCGCCAACCTCCAGGAACTCCCCGTCCTCCGCTCCCGCGACGACCGCCGCATCCTCGGCGCCCTCGCCTATCCCGATGTCCTCTCCGCCTACCAGACCGAAATCCTCATGGCCGACGCCACCCAGTCGATCTCCACCGGACTCTCCGCCCTCGACGGCAACCGCATCGCCATCGCCCCCGGCTTCGACCTCGCCGAATGGCATCCCCCCGCGCACTATCACGGCCAATCCCTCGCCGAAGCCCGTCTCCCGGATTCCCTCGGCCTCCGGGTCGTCCTCATCAAGCGCCACCTCCCTGGCGGCCAACTGGAAACCCTCCTCCCCGACGCCCAAACCCGCATCACGCCCCTCGACACCCTCGTCCTTCTCGGCCCCGCCTCCGCCATCGCCCGCACCACTGGTCTTTGATCCCGCTTCCCCTTTTTTCATTTCCAAGAATCGTCCGATCCCGCCTCCCATCCGCTTGACAACCCCTTCCCGCCGTCGGACTATAACGAACGGAGAAGGCAATCACGGAGCCTAAGGCTTCTCCGCCAACGGGCCTTGTGCGCCCCTTCTCCCGCAACGGTGCTTTCAAAAAAAATCCCGAGGAGGGTGGACCATGAAAACGACGCGCGGAATCGCGGGGATGGGGTTGGCCTTGCTGGTGGTTTTCCTCGGCGCCCAGGAGGCCGCCGCCTGGGGCAGCTCCTACGTCCACAACCTCTATGGCACCCGCGGATCCTGGACCATGCGCTCCGGCAGCCGCACGACCTCCTCCTTCTATGTCGACATCCCCGCCAACTGCGGCAAGTTCACGATCGAACTCGGCTATGACAGCCACGGCGGCTATGGCGACCCCGACCTCTACATCGGCTACGGCTTCAAGCCCTCCGGCTCCCGCTACACCCGCCGCTCCGCCGGCAACAGCTACCGCGAGCGCATCACCTTCACCAATCCCTCCCGCGGCCGCTACTACATCCGCATCTACGCCTACCGCAGCTACCGCGCCTGCCTCAAGATCACCACCGCCGCTCGCACCACCACCACCAACTGGCGCACCGACATGCTCAACCGCGTCAACAACTACCGCCGCCAATACGGCCGCTCCGCCCTCGCCCAGCAATCCCAGCTCCAGAACGGCGCCCAGACCTACGCCAACAGCATGGCCACCTACCACTACTATGGCGGCCCCCGCCACCATGGCTACCCCGACAACTCCAGCTGGACCAGTTCCCAATGGGTCTCCAGCCGCATCCGCAACTGCGGCTACATCTCCGGCTACGGCACCTGGGGCTGCCGCGAAAACATCGCCGCCGGCCAAACCTCCGTCGCCTCCGTCATGACCGACTGGTGGAACAGCTCCGGCCACCGCAACAATATGCTCGCCGCCGACATGCGCCACGTCGGCTTCGGCAGCACCGCCTCCTCCGACTCCTACGGCCGCCGCTGGGTCCAGCTCTACGGCTACCGCCGCTAACCCCAACCCCATTCACATGGGTGTAGGCCGAGTACCCCCCCGGTGGATGCCTGCTCCATCCACCCGCCGCGGCCCCCACGTCGACGGATCCTCCGGGTCCGGCTCCTCCGTCTCCTCCACCGGATACCCGTACTCATCCCGCGCCACATCCGCAAACGGATCATCCTCCGCCGCCCCGTCCTCCCCTTCCGCCACCGGCTCCGGCTCCCAGTCGCCCTCGCCCGCCCGGATTGCCATCGGCACCGCCGTCTCGTCCGCGTCCTCCGGCCAATCCGCATCCGCATCCGGCGGCGGCTCCACGTACTGCTTCAGGATCGGCACCGCCTCCGCCAGCGCCCGCCCCAGCGCATAGCGCACGTTCGGCGCCTCCGCCGCATCGAACCGCGCCTGCAGATACGCCATGTCCTGCATCTCCGCCATCCCCGCCACCGCCTCCACCAGGAAATCCTCCTCCGGCGCCCGCGGCGACTTCTCCAGCGCCGCCACCAGCGCATCCAGCGCCGCCGGCGTCCCGATCCGCGCCAGCGCCTGCGCCACCGACGCCTGCAGCTCCTCCCCCGCCCGCTCCGGCGAACGCTCCAGCACGTCCTTGAACAGCTCGATCGCCTCCGGACACTCGCTCTCCGCCAGCGCCGCCCGCATCAGCTCCAGCTTGTACTCGTTGTAATTCGTCCGGCTGTGCTCCCCCACGATCCGCTCCAGCGTCTCCCCCGTCGCCAGCCGCCCGATCGCCTCCTGGCATGCCGCCGTGATGTCGTAGTCCACCGTCTCCAGCAGCCAGTCCAGCACCTCCCCCGACAACTCCTCGTTCTCCAGCCCCATCAGCGCCCCCGCCAAATACTCGCGGCTGCGGGCATTCTCCGGAGCGTCCACGTACTTCCGAAATACCTCCAGCGACTCCTCCGTCCCGATCCCGCACAGCACCCGGCAAATCAGCATCCGTTGATGCATCCCCCGCTCCCGCCCCAGCGCCCCCGCCAGCGCCGCCACCGTCCGCCCGTCGCCGTTCTCGATCAGTTCCATCAGCACCGGCTCCCAGTCGTCCGGCGTCTTCCCTGCCAGCATCTTCTCCACCGCCGCCTCCGCCGGATCCAGCGGCGCCGGGGGCGCGGACACAGGCTCCGCCGCCCGCCCCGCCACCGACCCGGATTCTTCCCGTCTCCCCACCGACTCCGCCGCACCCCCGCGCCCCTCCTCTCCCGGCCCGGCCCCGGGCGTCCCCGCCCCCTCCTCCGTCGGCACCGGCGGTTGCCAGAATACCCACGCCACCGCCGCCAGCACCCCCGCCGCCCCCACCCACCGCATCGCCTGTTTCATTCCTCACCTGCCTGTTGCCTGGCACCTCTGCCTGTCCCGGATTCTAGCACATGCGCCCCCCGCCAGCATCCGTTTTCCCGCATTCCGCCGCCCTCCTGGCCGCCCCCGCCGTTTTCCACTCCGTGGAAAATGGTTTTCCACACTGTGGAAAAAATGCTACAGAT
>CAYODC010000181.1:0-4802 GCA_964402575.1 uncultured Verrucomicrobiota bacterium | reverse complement strand
GGGTGGGGGTGCGGCGGCTGGTGGAGCTGGCGGACCGGCTGGCGCTGACGCCGGCCCAGCAACTGGTGAAGTCGCACAAGATGACGTTCCAGGACGCGGAGACGGTGGCGCCGGCGGTGATGTCGATTGCGCTGGCGGCGCGGGCGCTGAAGGTGCGCGAGGTGCGCATCGTGCGGGCGACGCTGCGGGACGGCCTGCTGCGGGAAATGGCGATGCGCGACCACCGGTCGGAGGGGTTCGAGGAGCAGGTGGTGTATTCGGCGCGGACGCTGGCGGCGCGCTACGGGGCCGACGAGAGCCACATCCGCAACGTGGAGGCGACGGCGGTGGCGCTGTTCGACGAGCTGCGGGAGGAGCACCAACTGGGGGGGCACGAGCGGCTGCGGCTGCGGTGCGCGGCGATCCTGCACGACATCGGGGCGTACGTGAATGCGCGGGCGCACCACAAGCATTCGATGTACCTGATCGAAAACAGCGACCTGTTCGGGCTGACGCGCCACGACATGCGGATCGTGGCGGTGGTGGCGCGCTACCACCGCAAGGCGCTGCCGAATCCGGCGCATCCGGAATTCGCGTTGCTGTCGCTGGAGGACCGGATGGAGGTGGCGAAGCTGGCGGCGCTGCTGCGGGTGGCGGACTCGCTGGAGCGGGTGCACCGCGAGGCGCCGCGCCGGCTGGAGTTCCGGCGGGAGGGGGACCGGTTCGTGATCGGGGTGCAGGACATGGAGGATTTGACGATGGAGCGGCTGGTGCTGCGGGAGAAGGGGAACCTGTTTGCCGATGTGTTCGGGCTGGTGCCGGAGGTGCGCGAGCTGCGCACGGCGCTGCCCGGGCCGACCATGGCGTGAACCCGGAACGAGCGATGAGCAAAAGCAACAAGAGCAAGGCGGAGGTTCCGCCCTTCCTGAACCGAGAACTGAGCTGGATTGAATTCAACGCGCGGGTGATGGAGCAGGCGGAAGACGCTTCGCTGCCGCCGCTGGAGCGGCTGAAGTTCCTGGCGATCACGGCGTCGAACGCGGACGAGTTCTTCATGGTGCGGGTGGGGGGGCTGAAGCTGCTGCAGCGGGAGGGCGAGGAGCATCCGGATCCGGCGGGCTTGACGCCGTCGAAGCAGCTGCGGGAGATCGCGGCGCGGATGCATGCGCTGGTGGAGCGGCAGCACGCGTGCCTGCGGAAGGACCTGGAGCCGCTGCTGCGCAAGGGGGGGATCCGGCGGCTGACGCTGGAGGAAATGGGGGCGGCGCAACTGCGGCACGTGGAGGCGCTGTTCGAGGATTTCATCTATCCGGTGCTGTCGCCGGTGGCGGTTTCGCTGGAGGAGGAGTTTCCGCTGCTGGCGGGGCTGGGGATCGCGATGCATGTGCGGCTGGAGGCGGCGGCGGCGGGGGAAGGGGAGCGGCATGCGCTGGTGGCGGTGCCGAAGGGGCTGGCGCGGTTTCTGACGCTGCCGGGGGAGGCGGGATTTTCCTACGTGCTGCTGGAAGACGTGGTACGGGCGTTCGCGGGGCGGCTGTTTCCGGGGGTGAAGGTGCTGGAGTGCGCGGCGTTCCGGATCACGCGCAATGCGGACATGGGGGTGCGCGAGGATCTGGCGGGGGATTTGCTGGAGCAGATGCGCGAAGTGCTGACGGAGCGCAAGGAGAGCGATTGCGTGCGGCTGGAGATCGAGCAGCGGGCGTCGGCGGAATCGCGGGCCTTCCTGCGCGCGGCGCTGAAGGTGGGGGAGCCGGATATCTATGCGGCGCCGGGGCCGTTGGACCTGGTGGCGTTCTTCCGGCTGGCGAACCTGTCGGGGTACGAGGGGATGAAGATCGAGGGGTGGTCGCCGCAGGGGGTGCCGGAGGTGCCGGCGACGGAATCGATGTTCGACGTGGTGAAGCGGGGGAACCTGCTGCTGGTGCATCCGTACGAGAGCTATGATCCGGTGGTGCGGCTGGTGCAGGAGGCGGCGGAGGATCCGAACGTGCTGGCGATCAAGCAGGTGCTGTACCGGGTGAGCGAGAACAGTCCGGTGGTGGAGGCGCTGATGCGCGCGGCGGAGCGGGGCAAACACGTGACGGCGCTGATCGAGCTGAAGGCGCGGTTCGACGAGGCGCGGAACATCGATTGGGCGGACGCGCTGGCGCGGACGGGGGCGCAGGTGATCTACGGGGTGAAGGGCTACAAGACGCACGCGAAGATCTGCGTGGTGGTGCGGCGGGAGCCGGGCGGGGTGGTGCGCTACGTGCACTACGGGACGGGCAACTACAACGAGAAGAGCGCGCGGCTGTATTCGGACGTGAGTTTCCTGACGTGCGAGGAGGACTACGGGGCGGATGCGTCGGTGTTCTTCAACACGATCACGGGCTATTCGCAGGCGGTGAAGTACCGGAAGCTGGAGGCCGCGCCGCTGGGGATTCGGCCGCGGCTGCTGGAGCTGATCGAAGGGGAAACGGAGCGGAGCCGGCAGGGGGAGGCGGCGGGGATCGAGGCGAAGATGAATTCGCTGGCGGATCCGGAGCTGATCGAGGCGCTGTACCGGGCCTCGCAGGCCGGGGTGAAGATCCGGCTGAACGTGCGGGGGATCTGCTGCCTGCGGCCGGGGGTGAAGGGGATGAGCGAGAACATCCAGGTGGTCAGCCTGGTGGACCGCTACCTGGAGCATGCGCGGATCTTCTGTTTCCATAGCGGGGGGGATGCGAAGGTGTTCATTGCCAGCGCGGACTGGATGCCGAGGAACCTGGACCGGCGGATCGAACTGATGATTCCGGTGGAGGACCCGGTCTGCCGGGAGAAGCTGGAGCAGGTGTTGAAGACGTGCCTGGCGGATACGCGGCAGTCGTGGCGGCTCCTGCCGGGCGGGGCCTATGAGCGGCGCAAGCCTGACACGCGGCGTCCGGCGCTGCGGGCGCAGGAGGCGTTCCAGAAGCGCGCGGAGGCGCGGGCGGCGGCGGCGGTGCAGCAGCAGCCGGCGGTGTTCGAGCCGCAGCGGCCGGCCGAGCAGAAGAAGCCGGGTTGAGATGGCCCGGGTTTCCCGAAAGGCGAGGAGGGATGCCGCTCCGTGGGAGTCGGCGGACGAGTTGTTGAGGCATCTGCTGGCGCAGCAGTTGGGGGTGATCGCGAAAAACGAGCCGCGGGCATGGAAGGGATCGGTGGAGGGGCTGCATGACATCCGGGTGGCGCTGCGGCGGATGCGGAGCCTGGCGATGACGTTCGCGCCGCTGGATCCGGGATTCCTGGGGCGGCTGGACCGGCGGATTTCGAAGGTGTGCGACCGGATGGGGGATGCGCGGGACCTGGATGTCTGGATCGAGCTGTTCCGGGAGATGGGGGAGGCGGGCGGGTTGGAGGCGATCTCGCTGAAGGACCGGCGGGGGGTGTTGGCGGCGCTGCGGAGAGAGCGGACGCATTTGGCGGCGGAGGCGCTGGCGCATGGAATGTTCGGGCGGGTGAAGAAGATGCTGCGGGACTATTTGCGGCGGAAGGCGCCGAAGCGGAAGAGTCCGCCGCCGTCGGCGGGGGCGCTGGCGGCGCGGCGCATGCTGGAGGTGAGGGGGCTGATTGAGAAGCGCCACCGGAAGGCGGGGTCGTTTTCGTGCGGGCCGGCGCACGATTTGCGGCGGGCGGGGCGTCGGATGCGGTATTTGTCGGAATTTTTCGCGGAGCACCTGGGGAGGGAGAGCGTGCGGGCGGGGCGGTGGATCACGAAGGCGCAGGCGGCGCTGGGGAAGGTGCATGATTGCGACAATGCCTTGACAATGACGCAAAGTTTGCCGACGGGGAAGGCGCGGGCGGCGGTGAGGCGGGGGTTGAAGAGGCGCCGGGGGGAGCAGTTGAAGAAGTTCCAGGCCGCCTGGGGGCATTATGCGGACCGGGGCCTGCAGAAAGCGTGGGGGAAGCGGCTGGAGGCGGTGGCGAAGGGGTGAGGCGGGGGCCGGTCTGCGCCGGGGGTTGAGTGAGCGAAAAAAAGCCCGGCACGGGAAGCGTGCCGGGCGGGTTCCGGGCGCGGGGCCCGGGGCGGGGGAATTACATCTGGGTGAAGATGAATTCGGCGCGGCGGTTGAGGCGCCAGGAGGATTCGTCGTGGCCGAAGGCGACGCCGCGTTCTTCGCCGTAGCTGCGGGTTTGGACGCGGGCGCCGTCGATGCCGGCGGCGATCATGGCGGCGCGGACGGCGAGGGCGCGGCGTTCGCCGAGGGCGAGGTTGTATTCGTTGCTGCCGCGTTCATCGCAGTGGCCTTCGACGATGACGCCATGGGTGGCGTTTTGCTGGAGGTAGGCGACGACGGCGTCGATCTTGCCCTGTTCGGCGGGGTTGAGCTGCTGGCTGTCATAGTCGAAGTAGACGGCTTCGTACTGGCCCATTTCCATTTCGATGCCGCCGGTGCGAGCGGCGAGGGCGGCGGCGTCGTCGGCGTAGATCGGGTTGCCGAACTCGTCGAGGCCGACGATGACCCGGTCGCCCATTTCGGCGGTGGGGTCGATCGTGGGTTTCTTTTTCTTGCGGACGCAGCCCGTCGAGCCAATCACGGCGAGAGCCAGCAACACCATCAAAACGGTCATCCAGCGGCGTGTCATGTTTTCAGTCTCCTGTGCTTCTTTTTAAATGAGGGTGGATCGGGGGGGAATCAACGGCTCCAGGCCGGTGCAGACCACTCGCCTGATGTTGTCAACGCTACGAGTTTCGAGCTCATGCTGTCAAGAAGGTAAACGGCGCCCTGGTAGTTGACGGAGCGGATGGCGGCGAGGTGGCGGCCGTCGGGGGCCCAGGAGGGGTCCTCGTAGGAGGCGTCATAGGGGGTGAGGATGCGTTCCTGCTT
>CAYODC010000180.1:0-4915 GCA_964402575.1 uncultured Verrucomicrobiota bacterium | reverse complement strand
TGCGCGGTGGGGCCGACGGCGCGGGCTTCGGGAGTGCCCGGGGACATCCGCCAGGACCATCCCTATGCGGCATATGCGGACGTGGAGGTGAAGGCCGTGCTGCCGGACGCCTACACGGGCGAGACGCGCGGCGATGTCTATGATCGCATCGTCACGCGGGTATTCGAGATTCTCCAGTCCGTGAAGCTGGTGCGCGAGTTCCTCGCCCGGCTTCCGGAAGGGCCGATCCTGGCGGTGCCGAAGATCATGGTGCTGCTGGCGCAGTTGAAGAAGGCCCGCGGCGAGGCGGTGGGCATGCACGAGGCGCCGCGGGGGGAAGTGGCCCACTACGTGCGGATGGAAGGCGCGGAAGCGCCGATCTCCTGGAAGGTGAAAGCGTCTTCCTATAGCAACTACATGGCCTGGATCCCGATGCTGGAGGGGGAACAGGTGGCCGACATTCCGATCATCGCCGCTTCGATTGATCCGTGCATTTCCTGCACCGACCGGGTGATGCTGGTCGGGGATGGAGGCGGCAAGGTGCTGACGAAAGAGGACCTCACCCGCCTGTCGGTGGCCAAGACGCGGCGCATCCAGGCGCAGATGAAAGGGGAGGGCTGAGCCATGGCATGGAATATCCTTCAGGCGTTGCTGTGGACGGCGGGGTTGTCCGTGCTGGGTATCGGGCTGGGTCTTTTCTTTTCGGGGGTGGACCGGGTGCTGGTGGCGCGGATGCAGGCCCGCATCGGGCCGCCGCTGAAGCAGCCGTTCCTGGACACGATCAAGCTGATGGTGAAGCAGGACATGATTCCGGCGAACGCGGTGCCGCCGGTCTTTCGCCTGGCGCCGGTGATGGCGTTGGCGGGAGCGATCACGCTGTTGTTCTACGTGCCGATCGGGGGGCTGGGGCCCGTGCCGGTGTTCGATGCCCGCGGCGATGCGATCCTGGTCCTGTACCTGCTGTTGATTCCCGGCCTGGCCATGGTGCTGGGCGGGTTCGCGTCGGGCAGTCCTTACGCCTCGATCGGCGCCCAGCGCGAAATGGTGACCATGCTGTCCTACGAACTGCCGCTGGCGACGGTCATCCTGACATATGCGTGGAAGCTTGCCTCGCTGGGCATTGCGCATCCGTTCTCGCTGGGGACGATGGCGGAACATCCGGTTTGGGGGCTGGTGGGTCCGTTGGGGGGGCTGGGCATGTTTCTGCTGCTGGGCGTGATGCTGCTGGTGATGCCAGGCGAGATGGGCCGCATTCCGTTCGATTCCCCGGAAGCGGAAACGGAACTGGCGGGGGGGCTGCTGGTGGAATACTCCGGCCGCAGCCTGGCCTTGTTCCAACTGGCGCAGGCGGTGAAAAGCGTGGCGTTTTCCGCGTTGATGGTGGCGCTCTTCGCGCCATGGAACCTGAGCCGGTTCGTGGCCTTGCCCGGACCGCTGGCGGCCGTGGGCGATTTTCTGTTCTTTGTGGTGAAGTCGGGCGTGTTCATGGCCCTCGGGGTCAGCCTGTTGCGGGCTTCGGTGGCCCGCCTGCGGATCACCGAAGTGGTGGAAGGCTATTGGAAATGGATCGGCATGGCGGCGTTGGCGGCGCTGCTGCTGGTGATCCTGGATGCCCGGATCTGAGGCGAGGAAAGGGCGCGCGATGAATTTCCCGATGGTCGGCGAGTTGCTGAAGTCCCTGCTGTGCAGGGCGGAGACGAATCCATTTCCGGCCCGGCGGTTGCCGGAATCGATGTCCGGGTTCCTGGCGGACGTCGCCGGAGGCCATGCGCGGATGAATCCGCCGGTGCCGGTGCCGGCCGGCGCCCGCCACCGCATTGTCTACGAGCGGGAGACTTGCATCGGGTGCCAGATGTGCATCAAGGTGTGCCCGGCCCACGCGATCGAGATGATTCCGGGCAAGAAAAAGATCCGGATCTTCCGGGGCCAGTGCATCGCCTGCGGCCAGTGCACGGAAGTCTGTCCGAAGAACTGCCTGAGCATGGACCGGGAATTCCTGCAGGCGGATGGCGATCGTTTTTCGGACGCGCTGGTGGCGGAATAGCACCGGGGAGGGGCTATCTCCACTGGTGGGGCTGTCCGGTGGAAGAGATCACGGCCTTCCACAGTTCGCTTTCCGTATCGACCTTTTTGCGGCTTTGCACGGCGGCGGGGATGGGGACATGGACGAACACCCCGTGCCAATACCCGATGATCAGATCGGTTTTGCCGGCCATGGCGGCATGGACGGCGTTCCGGGCGAAACCGTCGCAGAGCCAGGCATCCTGGGAGTTGGCGGGCACCGACCGGATGATGTAGGAAGGGTCGATGTACTTGAGATTGACTTCGGTGTTTTTCTCGCGGAAATAGGACGCAATCCGGTCGCGGAGAAACACGCCGATGTCCGCTTTCCGGCGGTTGCCAGACGGATCGGTGCCTTCCGCCTGTTCCATCAGGTTCAGGCCGGCGCCTTCCGCCACGACGATGACGGCATGCCGCCGGTCCACCATGCGGCGGTGGAGCGTGGTCAGGAAGCCCCGCGGGCCATCCAGTTCAATCGGGACTTCAGGGATCAGCACGAAATTGACTTCCTGCGAGGCCACGGCGGCACCCGCGGCGATGAAACCGGAATCGCGGCCCATCAACTTGACCAGGCCAATGCCGTTGGGCGCGCCTTTGGATTCGCAATGCGCACCGTCGAGGACGGACCGGGCGGCTTCGATGGCGCTGAAATAGCCGAACGTCATCGCCACGAATTGGATGTCGTTGTCAATGGTCTTGGGCACGCCGACGACGGCGATGGGCAACTGGCGCCGGGCGATTTCTTCGGCGAGGGCATGGGAGCCTTTCTGGGTGCCATCGCCGCCGACGCACAACAGGATTTGAATGCCGCGCTGCTGGAGGAAATCGACCATTTCCTTCACATCCTGCTGGCCACGCGAAGAGGAGAGAATGGATCCCCCGTCGCGGTGGATGTCTTCCACGAGTTCGGTCGTCAACGGGATGGGGGATTCGGACTGGAAGGTCAATCCCCTGAACCCATGCCGGATGCCCAGGATTTCCCGGACACCGTAATTGTGGTGGAGCTCGAGAAAGGCGGAGCGAATGACATTGTTGAGGCCGGGACAGAGACCGCCGCAGGTGACAATGGCCGCGCGGGTTTTCCGGGGGTTGAAAAACAAGTCCTTCCGGGGGCCGGCCTTTTCGAAAAACGTTTGGTTGTCCAGGGGGGCGCCGGGGGGCACCTCGACTTGGAAGCGGACCCGGGTGCGGTCATCGATGAAATTGCTGATGCCGTCCCCTTGGACTGTGTTGAAGGTCAAGGGGGAGGGATGGTTGCCCAGGCCCAGGGAAGGGATCGCGGTCATCGGATTGGCTGGCATAAGATACTCCGTTTGGGAAATGAATGCGTTATAGCGGTTTCAAGGGATGGATTCAAAGGGCAAATCCCCGGAAGCGGGCCGCCGCGGCATCCCGTCATTGACGCGGGACCGAATCGCCGCGTGATCCATGGGGGGCATGCTGGCGAAGACGATAGGTGACGGTTTGACGGCTGCGAGCCCGCAGCGTAAGCGAAAAGCGCAGGGAGTGGCTGGATTCCGTGCAAGGGATCGAAGAACGGATGAGGTTCCATTGGCCGGGGACGTCGGGTTTTTCCACCACTTCGACCACGACAGGTGAATTCAAGTCATTGATCAGGCGGATCGAGTGGTCGGATTGCCGCCCCCCTTCCGGCAAGGGATCGCTGGCTTCCTCCCGACGGATGGCCCTGACGCCGTCGATCTTCCCCATGTCCAGCCGCAGGGTTCCGGGGAAAGGGGTATGGACCGCATGGCCGGAAAGAACGGGGGCACCGCGCGGGGATCCGAGAAACAAGTCGGCCTTGCCGGGAGGCAAGGGGAAGCCCAAACCGTTGGCGGAGGTATTGTCGATGTGCAACACCCGGATCAACGGCAGTCCGTTTGGCGGGCTTGGAGCGGGGATGGCATCGGAATCGCAGACATGCACGATATGCGCCGGCTTGCGCACGACCCGCGCGAAGAGAAGGTCGGTTCCGCCTCGGGAGGGCAGGCTGGCCGGGGCGCGAAGAGGATAGACGGAGGGGAGGAGCGGGGAGGGGCCTTGGAACGAAAGCCACAAGTCGGACAGCGCGGAATCGGGATTCAGGTCGAGAAGGCCGAAAGGCTTGGGGGGGGGGAGCATCGCGGGGTCCATGCCGACGAGGGAAATCACGGCGTTGGAAAAAGTGGAATCCGTATGGTTCAGGACGCGCAAGGTACCCGTGAGATCCACTTGGACGGCATCGATGGACTGAGGACCGATCCCGCGGACGGTCAGCCGGTAAAAAGCGCTCCATTCCAAGCCGGGAAGGCGATAGGTGATGGAATGGCCCATGCGGTGGGAAGAGGGCTGAGCCAGGAGGATTTCCAGCGAGTCGCGGTTCGGAGTGGAAGGGAGTCCGGCCTGTCCGGGTCGCCAGACAATCCGGCCGTCCCGGTGATCCGCGGGGGGCGGGGGGGCGTCCGCCCAACTCCATTCACGCATGGGCCATGGTCGGCGGACATTCCTGGAGGCTGGACAGGTCCAGTCCGGGGGGGGGCTTGCTCCAGACAATGCGGGAGATTTCGCCCGTTCCCGAGGAGGGAAAGAATTCCCGCACCCAAGCCCATCCTTGACCGATCATCATGGGGGTAGGCTCGGCCTGCAGCGTTCCGGCCATCACCAGAAGCCAGGAGAGGGGCGGCAGGAGGCGGGCAAGCCATGGGAAGGAAGCGTTCATGATGCCGAGAATCCATCTTGGGCGGAGCCGGTCCGTGACGCAAGGGGGAATGCACGGGAACCGTTCGTTTCGGGAAGGGACACGGGATTCGTAAACGGGATCGGGCATCGCCCGGGCTTGGGGAGGAGCGTCCAGAGGATTGGACCGTGATGGATGGTAGAGGCGGAGGGGCTCGAA
>CAYODC010000179.1:0-4939 GCA_964402575.1 uncultured Verrucomicrobiota bacterium | reverse complement strand
GTTGCGTGCCATGGGTCTTCTCTTTCTTCCAAACAGACACCCCCGGGCGCACGACAATCGGCGCCGGGGGTGCTCGATTCAAAACGGGCGCGCATGATGGGGCTTTCGCCCCGGATGCGCAAGAAAAAATTCAGGACCCCCGTCCGCAATCCGCCGGCACCCGCCGCCCCCTAGGGGGAAACCGGGGAGGGCTGGACGCCCTGGACCAGGCGGTAATAGCGCGGCTGAACGGCGGACAACCGGTCCATCACCACGATCGGTTCCCCGGTCGCCAGCGCGCGGACGTTGGCCGCCCCGGGCAGAGCCCGCCAGCGGGCCTTCGCCCCCCGCGCGTCCGCATACATCACGCTGTAATACATCCCTTCCACGCCCATCCACGACAGCGTGACCTCGCCGCCCGAACGCGCCACGGTCAGCGTGGTCTCCCGGACCGGCGCCAATTCCTCGCGGACGGTCTTGCAGCCGGCCAGTACGGCCAGCCACGCCGCCGCCAACACCCCCATCCCGATCCACCTCCAATGGCGGATGCTGCGCATGGGCCCGCGATCCCCCCCTACGGGGCCGGCATTTCCACGACGTCGCCCGCCTCCACCTGCACCGGCTGGAGCGGGGCTTCCTGCGCCGGACGGCTGCCGCGGCGCGACCGGGTGAAATACTTGAAGAAGCCCGGCGCCGGATCCTTCACGGGCTCCGCCGCGTCATACCAGCTCTCGTGCCGGGCCGCTTCCGCCTCCTCCGCCTTCAGGTTCGTCAGCGTCAGCTTGTAGCGTCCCGCAAACCAGCGCCAGTCCGCCGGCGTGAACGGCAGGTAGCGGCCAATGGCGTTGACCATTTCGTGCGTCTCCAGGTTCGGCACCTGCGTGGACTGCGTGCACCACGCCCCGATCGACCGCAGGTCCGCCGGCAACAGCGCGTCGTCGCCCAGGAAAATCGTACGCGATGGATACGACTGGAGGAATGCGCCGCTCTGGTAGTCGGCCAGCGACAGCGGCATCCACTCGTAGCCGTTCCAGACGTGCAGCACCGGCTCGCCGGCCCCGCCCTGGTAGCTCACCAGCACCGTCGGATAGCGGCGCGCCACGTCGAAGGCCACCTGCATCACCAGATAGCGCGCCGGCGTCACCAGCAGCACCGCATCGGCCTGCGCCGCCGCCGGAGCCGCTGCCGGACCGGCCTGCACCATCGCCCAGGCCGCCATCATCCACCATAGCTTCTTCATCGTATGCTCTCCTCGAGGGGTTCCGGAAAAACGCAGGCATTACACCATGTCCGCCCCCGTTCTGGCAAGCCCCACCGCAGCAGGCGCGCGGTTCGCGCGCCCGCTCGCCCCCGGCCGGGTCAATCCATCGGCACGGCGCGGCCGGGCTCGTAGGTCTGCATCAAGCGCAGGAACACGGGCTCGTATTCGTCGAACAACGCCGGCGGCAGGCTGATCTGCACATGGTGCGACAAGTCGCCCGTGACGAAATCCAGCATCAGCAGCTTCGTCTTGAACAACTGCACCGTGCGCTTCACCGCCCGGTAGGACCCCACATAGGCATACTCCATGTGGGTGGTGGCGGCCAACTGGCGCTCGATCTGTCGGAGTTTCGCCACCAACTGGTCGAACGTCCCCCCCGGCGTCACGGCCACCTGGATGCTCAGGTCCATGTCGTATGGTCCTTTGAACACCACGTTGAAAAACGGATTCTCCGGCTTCGCCACCCGCACCCAGTGGCGCGGCGGAACCAGGCTGAACAGGCCCGAGGAATCGACATAGCGGGGATCGCCCAGCCCCGCGGCGATGTCCGCCGCGTCTCCCCGGCGGGACACCTTGCCCGTGCGCTGGAACTCCCCCAGCCGCCGGGAGATCCCGCGCAAATCGGCCACCAGCGCGGCCACCAGCACCCCCGCAAACAGCAGAAGCCCCACACGGAGCCACACCCGGTGGCGATCCTCCCGCAAAAGGGCTTCCTTCTCGCGACCGCGCGCACGGGCGGCGGATCCCTTCAGTTCGTCCAGCGACGGTAGGCGGGCGGCCATCAGTCGTTCCGGGCAAATCGCGTCACGTATTCCGGCAGCCACTGCCGATAGGCCTCGTACTCCGCCGGCAGCTCGGTCACGACCCGCTCGGAGGCGATGATGTCCTGCCGCAGGGGATCGTCTTCGCTGGGCAACACGCGCTCGTCGCGGACAAACAACTGGGCGAAACCCGTCACCTCATCCCGCACGGCTTCGAAGCGCAGCGTCCGGTCCGCCTCCCCGAAATACTCGAACTGCTGGTCCAGCCCCTGCTCCGCCACCTGCAGAAAACGCGTGTAGCGCGCCGCTCCCAGCGTCCGCCGGATCTCGCCGTAGAGTTCGTCGCGCACCACCTGCCCTTCTTCCGCATAAGGCGGAATGCTCAGCTTCACCTGGTTCTCGGCCGGCTCCTCCACCGCCACGTTCTCCCCTTCGATCTCCCGCAGCACCGATCGCGTGCCGAGAAACGCCGAATCCAAGCGACGAACCTCCTCCTCGTTCATCCGCAATACTTCAATCAGGTCGTCGCTGACCGACGCATCTCCGTTGACCGGCTGCAGGCGCAAGTGGGCCATCTGGCCCTCCGGCAAAGGGTAATGCCCGCGAACGTTGTCGAGAATCCAATTCAGCATGTCGTCCAGCCGGCCCCGCAGCCGCGCATTGTCCATCTCCAGCTGAAAGGCCTGGCGCTCCAGGCGGTCCCGCTCCGCCCGCATATTCCCCAACCCGTCGGGAACCGCCCCCCCCCACGGCCGGCACGGTGGACGCGGGTCCCTCACCCCCCACCCCCGCCACGGGAACCACCGGCTTGCCAACCGGATTCGCCATGGCCTGCGCCGGGGAAGAAACCGGAAGAACCGCCGCCAGCCAGCGGGAACCCGCTACGGACAGCCCCGCCAAGGCAACCATGAAAACCAAAAGAATCCCGCATTTGCGGGGAGTGTTGGTTTCTAGCATGCCGAACCCCGCGATCGGCCGGTCACAACACCGTCGCCGCCTGGATGGCATCCGCGACAGTCGGATACAGCTTCACCAGCTTGCTCATGCCCAGCAACTCGATCGTCTTGGTGATCCGCCGGTTGAGCGCCGCAATCCCGAAAAACGATAGGTTCTGGATGGTCACCCGCTGGTAGCGGCCCAGCAGCGCCAACCCCTTGCTGTTCACATAGGTCAGGTTTTCGCAATCCAGCACAATATGCACGCGGGACTGGTTGACCAAGGGATCCAGCAGGTTCTTGAATTGGTCATGCGTCATGGAATCCAGCGGTCCAGATACGTGGATCAACTGGATGCCGTCGCAGTTCTCGATCTGGGTTGTCAAGACGGCATCGGCCATTTTTTTCTCCACTTCCGCGCAAATCCCGACTCCGTTGGGGACCCGCAATCACATCCGCACTCTACCCCATCCCGGCCCGGCTTGTACAGCCCTGAAATCCATCCGGAATCCATGCGGAGATTAAAACGCTTCCGCGGCCTGCAGTGCCTCCGGCACCGTCGGATACAAGGACACCAGCTTGTCCATTCCCAGCAGCTCGATCGCCGAGCGGATCCGCGGATTCAGCGCCGCCACCCCGAAGAAACCCAGGTTGGCCGCAATCACCCGCTGGTAGCGCGCCAGCAGGGTGATCCCCCGGCTGTTCACATAGGCCAGGCGCTCGCAATCCAGCACCACCTTCACGCGGGACTGGAGGGCCAAGGCGTCCATCATCTCCTTGAACAAGTCATGGGTCACGGAATCCAGCGGCCCCGCCAAATGAATCAACCGGATGCCGTTGCGATCTTCCGTTTCTGTCGTCAAACTTCCGCCGGTCATGACCGCCTCCGTTCCCTTCGCGCCCGGCAAGCCCACGCGCCTGCCAATGCCTGCATCATACACCCGCGCCCGGCGGCGGCACAACCTCGTTTTCCGCCTACGGCCCAGGCACTGTAATCAC
Organism: uncultured Verrucomicrobiota bacterium; assembly: GCA_964402575.1. GTDB lineage: Bacteria > Verrucomicrobiota > Kiritimatiellia > CAIQIC01 > Lenti-01 > Lenti-01. The sequence goes on along the minus strand of CAYODC010000179.1, from coordinate 1,004 downwards.
TCGCCGGTATACCACCGTGCGCGCCTGCGACGGCCACTCCCGTTCCGGACGGATCCCGGTCGCGGCCGACTGCATCTCCAGGAACGGATCCGGCTCCACCCAGATGAACGGCTCCTCGGGCGGCCCTTTCACCCCCGTGCCGCCAACGGCCGGCCAGGCCGAATCATCGTATTCCCGCGCACTCCAGTCTCCGGCCGGATCAAAGGCATGTTTCCAGGTCGCATCCGTCCCCTCGAACCCGTCACGCCCCCGGAGGGCCAGCAACACCCAGTCCGGATACCGCTGGCGCGGTGCCTGGATCGCCAGCACGTGACGCCCCGGCGCCAGGGGGAGGGATGCCGCCACCGGTCGTTCGGGATCCCCCGCCTGCAGCACCTCGCGCCCATCCACGAACAGCTTCGCCGGCATGTTCGCATAGAACACGGCCGTCGCCGCCTCCCCCGCTCGCTGGCGCTGCAGCATCTTCGCCGCCGTCGCCACCGCCTCGTCGGCATCCATCGCCCACCGCGGCAGCGGATCCCCCCCCCCCAGCTTCTCCTCCAGCAAAGCCAGGCGGAATTCCAGCATCCGCCGCGCCGCCGGCGGGTACTGCCCCCCGAACCGCCGGAGCCGCTGCGCCAGCTCGTCGCGGGCCCCTTGCCAGTCGCCCATCCGTTCGTGGTTCCATAGCGCTGTCATCACCACCGCCGCATCCAGCCGGGCATCCGCCGGCACCCCGCGGTGCTCCGGACGCAGCCGCACGCTGTCCGCCGCCTGCGGCCGGTCCAGGTACGCCCACGACACGCTTTCAAAATACGCCCGGTTCGCGTGGTCCGGCCCCCGCTCGAACTCCATGTCCAGCGATTCCCGGAAGATCGTCGGATCCATCGAGTGGATCCGGTACTGGACCGTCCGGAACGGCTCCTTCACGAACAGCCCGTGCGTCGGCCCCGCCATCACGTTCTGGTAGTACCACCCGCCGTTGAAATAGTCCTCCAGCCCCGTCCCCAGCCAGCCCGGCGTCT